>JAGAZK010000163.1 GCA_017940085.1 Campylobacter sp. | reverse complement strand
GTCAAAGTAGTTTTACCATGATCGACATGACCAATAGTACCGATATTCACATGTGGCTTAGAACGAACAAATTTTTCTTTTGCCATAGTATCCTCCGTAAAAAATTTCTAACTCTATCAAGGTTTATATTATTTGCATTTTCTTATTTTAACTATAATGGAGCTCATAGCGAGACTTGAACTCGCGACCTCTTCCTTACCAAGGAAGTGCTCTACCTCTGAGCCATATGAGCGACAACTCTCGTGGCAAAACAGAGATTTGCAAATAATTAAACAACAAAAAAACCACTGGAATCAAGTGCATATATTTAGAATAAAAGCACAGCTCCCAGTAACACAATGGAGCGGGAAACGGGGCTCGAACCCGCGACCCTCAGCTTGGAAGGCTGATGCTCTAGCCAACTGAGCTACTCCCGCAATAGCAATGGTGGTGAGACGTGGATTCGAACCACGGAAGACATAGTCAGCAGATTTACAGTCTGCCCTCGTTGGCCACTTGAGTATCTCACCCTAACCTAAATTTATAAAAATTTGATTGCTATTTATCTGGTCAAACACTGTAAAATGGAGCTGGTGAACGGACTCGAACCGCCGACCCACTGCTTACAAGGCAGTAGCTCTACCAACTGAGCTACACCAGCACCCGATTTTTTGTGAAGTGGGAATTATATCTGATTTTTTATGTATTGTCAAGAGTTTTATGCGTGTTTTTAGCACTTTTAAAATTTATATAATTTGAGCAAATTTAATCAACAAATTAAATTTACTTTACAATCTCATTAAATGCTTGGCAAGTCTCTTTGTATCCAAAATCACAAGCTTTTTGTAACAAATTTAAGCTTTGGATAGCTACTACTAAAAGCATTTCGTCATCGCCATTTGCAAATGATTTTAGTGCAAATGCTAAGGTTTTGCAATCTTGAGATTTGCCTTTATCGCAAATAGAATCAAAAATTTCAGCTTGTCTTTGCGAATCAAGACCTAAATTATCTGTATCATAAAACTCACAAATTTGCGAGTTTTGCATACAAAATTTATTATAAAGCCCATTTATTTTATTAAATTTTTTATTCATTGCTAAATCTACGGCTTGATTAAATTGAGTTTTATTTGTCTTAACAAAATCCATTATTTTGACATACAAATCGTCTTGCAAATCATTTTGAATGCAGTTTGCTACACTCAAACCAAAAACCAAAATCAAAAATAATTTTTTCATAAATTTCCTTTAAAAGAGCGTATTTTATCATTTGTGATTAAATTTGGACTAAATTTAATCAAAATCACTTCACAATGTAAATTTAGTGATATAATCCCAATAAAAAAAGCAAATTTTATGAAATTTAATCCATTTATCATGCGACATCTTGGCGTTTATTATATGTTAGTGGCTAGTTTTTATCTAGCTCTAAATGCTGCTATGGCAAAAATTTTAAGCTCACAAATTAGTAGCGTGGAAATTGTGTTTTTGCGAAATTTAATTAGTCTTGTACTGATGCTATGGATATTCAAAAAAGCCAAATTTACTATCGGACACGGCGGAAAACCGTTTTTGCTTATATTTCGTGGCGTAATTGGGTCTCTTGGACTGCTTGCTACTTTTTATAATGTCGCTCATATCGATCTTGGAGCGGCATTTACATTTCAAAAAACTGCACCTATTTGGACGGCTTTGTTTTCTGCGTTTTTGCTTGGAGAAAAACTAAATTCAAAAGCTTGGTTTGGAATTTTGATTGGATTTATTGGCGTAGTTTGCATAGTCCAACCGCATATTGAAGTTCATTTGACTGATATTATCGGTGTTTTTGGCGGGATTTGTGCTGGACTTGCTTATACAAGTGTGCGAGAACTTCGTAAATATTATTCATCAAATGCTATTATTTTGTCTTTTATGATATGTGCTGTGATTTCTACTTCATTTATTATGCTTTTAGGCGAGTTTGATATAGGTGGGAGTGAGCTTAAATTTATCAATCCAAATATTTTTGGCTGGGTTTTGGTCGTGCTTATAGGAATCACTGGAATGTATTTTCAAATCTATATGACTAAATCATACGCAGCCACTAGAAAAGCTGGAATTGTCGCAGCTGCAAGCTATAGCGATATTATTTTTGCAATGTTTTTTGGCATAATTTTAGGCGATAGTTTTCCAAATTTACTCACAACGCTAGGAATTGTTATAATCATACTTAGTGGCGTGATAGTAGCTAGGCAAAAATAGTAAATTTAATAAATTTAGCTTAAATTCATTACTAAATTTAGCTATAATCTTGCAAAAATTTAATATAAAAAGGATAAACAATGGTTTTAATAGCAGGTCCGTGTGTGATTGAAAGTAGAGATTTGGTTTTTGCAGTGGCCCAAAAACTTCGCAAATTTAATGAAATGAAGGGAATTGATTTTTATTTTAAAAGCAGTTTTGACAAGGCAAATCGCACGAGTATTTCGAGCTTTCGTGGTCCAGGCTTAAAAAAAGGTTGCGAGATACTAGCCGAAGTAAAAGAAAAATTTGGCTTTAAAATTTTAACAGATATTCACGAGAGCACCCAAGCTGCGCCTGTGGCAGAAGTGGCTGATGCTTTGCAAATTCCAGCGTTTTTGTGCCGCCAGACTGATTTACTCATTGCTGCTGCAAAAACAAAAGCACTTGTAAATATCAAAAAAGGGCAGTTTCTTTCGCCAAGTGCAATGAATCACAGCGTGAAAAAAGTCCTTGAAACGCGTGGCGTAAAAAGCTCAGGTTACAACGCTGCCAAAGAAAACGGCGTGTGGCTGTGTGAAAGGGGAAGCACTTTTGGATATGGAAATTTGGTTGTAGATATGCGAAGTTTTTCGATAATGCGTGAGTTTGCGCCCGTGATTTTCGACGCGACACACAGCGTGCAAATGCCAAGCGCAAATGGCGCGACAAGCGGGGGCGATTCTAAATTTGTGCCGTATTTAGCAAGGGCGGCGGCAGCTGTGGGAGTCGACGGGTTTTTCTACGAAACGCACCTAAATCCGTGCGAAGCACTTTGCGATGGTCCAAATATGCTAAATTTAGACGAACTAGAAAAAAATATTAACGAAATTTTGGCGATTAAAAGGGCTTTGAATTTGTGATTTTGTTATGGTAAATTTGAGTAAATTTGGCTAAATTTATGCACCAAATTTCAAATTTAAAGGATAAAAAATGAAAGTTTTAATCATTTTAAGCCATGCACCTTATGATGGAAGTGATGTAGCGTGGAATGCCCTTAGACTTGGCGAAAAACTGCTTGAAAGTGGTGCAGAAGTGAAGTATTTTTTGATGAACGACGCTGTTGATTTAGCAAGAGATAAATGTGTAAAACCTGAAAATTACGATAATGATTTGGTTGCGATTTTAAAAAGCTTAATCGCAAAAGGCGTAGGTGTGGAAGTTTGTGGTACATGCCAAGCAAGGTGTGGAATTTACAAAAACGAGCCGTATTATGACGGAGCAGTAAAATCAACTATGCCAAATTTAGCAAATTTGGTGCTAAATAGTGATAAGGTTTTGAGTTTTTAGTTATTATCTTGCTTTTGATTTAGGTAAAATCATAAAAATTTATGCATAAATACGACAAATTCATTTAATCTATTTAGTAAATTTTTTAACAAATAGATTAAATTTCCTTGTTTTAATCAATGCGTTTTACAATCGTCTGCCAAGTTTTGGTATCTAAAAAACTGCCTTTTGCGTTGCTTTCCATTTCTAAAAATCTTTTATAACTCATCGTAAAAGATAAAATATCTTTTGGCACAAACTTTCTAGCCGATGGATCGCTTAGTCCGATATAGCAGACATCATCGCCTAAATTTGCTGAATTTAACCCATATAAAATGCTTTGAGCACAACCAGAGCCGAAAAGCACCTTGACATTTTCGTTTGTTTCTTTGTCGTAGTTTGCCAAGGTTATTAACGCACTTAGCTGGTCAGGATTTACGAGCATTATTATGATTTGTAGAGTTTCATCTTTTTCTAGTTTATCAAATGGTTTAAAAATAACAAATTTATCGGTTTGAATAATAGGCAAATTTTTAATAAATTCTTTTGCGAGTTTTGGCGTTTTTTTATAAAATTCGCCTTGTTTTTCGCCTTTTGAGCCGTCCGATAAAAAATATTCAATCACGCCAAGCTTAAATTTTTCTATCCCAAGACCTGCACGACCTCCCATACAAACAACATTTTCTTTGTTAAAACAAGCGGTTTTGCCCTTGCTAGCGGCATTTAGCATAGCAATCACACAACCCCAAACACCTTTTTTGAATTCAAGTGCTTCTTTTGGCTTATTATCTGCTCTAAAAACTGCAACTGGTGAAGTTTTAAGCCTTATGGCTTTTGCGATTTGGCTATTCATATCGACTCTTTCATAATTATTTTATTTAAAAATTTTACTAAATTTTATAAAATTATCTTGCAAATTTAGCAAGATAATTTTAGTTTTTAAATGCAATTTAAAAGGATTATTTAAATGTAAATTTTCCGCCTATCTCAATGGTTTCGTGAGCTTTTTTGATAAAACCCATTGTCGGAAGCTCCAAATCAAACTCATCATATCGCACAGAAATTTGACCGCTGATTGTGATATTTTCACCGTTTTTTTCTATTTTTACCGGGATTTGCTTTTGTTTTACGATACCGTTTATTTTAAGATTTCCGTCAATGTAAATTTGTCCGTGTTTTTCGCCTTGCGAAAGTATCTCATAAACTATTTTTGGATGTGTATCTGAGTGTAAAATCTCTCTTATGTGTTTATCTCGTCTTTTGTTTTGTGTATCAAACGCACTAGCACTTATGATGATTTCACCACCGATAATTTCGCCGTTTTGCATTTTGATACTGCCTGAATTTGCTTTATTTGCGCCGATTATTTCATCACTTCCTAATACCAAAACCGAAGCATTTGCCTTGTAATAAGCATTTGAGCTATCATTTGCCAAATTTAAACTCTTGGCGTTTGCTGTTAAAACAGCACCGCACAGCCCACACAATAATACAACAAAAAGTTTTTTCATTTTTATTCTCCTATGTAAATTTGCTCGTTTTCGTTTGTTTGATAACCCGTTTTTAGGTTACAACCTGTGGAAAAAATCGCTATCAAAATTAAAGCAACCACCTTTTTCATACTTTTTTCTCCTTTTTAGTTGTCATAGCAACTATTAAATTTTTTAAAAAACTAGCTTAAATTTGCATAAATTTTCATTAATGTTTTTATGCAAAATTCTTGCTCATTTTCAGACATACCAAAAACAGATTT
This sequence comes from Campylobacter sp., assembly GCA_017940085.1. GTDB lineage: Bacteria > Campylobacterota > Campylobacteria > Campylobacterales > Campylobacteraceae > Campylobacter. The sequence continues at coordinate 2,970 of JAGAZK010000163.1, read as the reverse complement.
ATCAAGCAATTTACTAGCGATTTTAGCTAAATTTTTTCGTAAATTTTTACCATTTTTAGTAATAAAAATTTTAGTTGCTCTTTTATCAAAATCTGATTTAGGACGAACAATGAGTTCTTTTGTTTCAAGCTTTTCTAACATGCGTGAAACATTAGTTTTATCGCGTTTTATTAAATTTGCCAACTCATTTTGCTCTAGCCCATTATTTTCATAAACAACAGACAAAATCATCCATTGATGAGCGGTAATCTCAAAACCAGCCTTTAAAAATTCACTTTCAAGAGCTGTTTTAAATCTGTTTGCCACCAAGTTTGTAACATAACCGAGTGAATTTTTTAGTTGAAAATCTATTTTGTCTAAATCCATGTGCGAAATTATAACCAACTATAATTAAATAAATCTTAATTAGTTGTCTTAGCAACTAATTTTTATAATTTTTAGGTAAGTATATCCTTGTATAATAATGGTATTTTTTAAATTGTAAGGAAGTTATGAATAAATTTGCTTTTTTTCTAGTTGGTTTTTGTGCTTGTTTGGAGTGTGGTTGGGCGTATGGTTTAAAACACGCCGATACACCACTAGGCTGGGCTTTGACGATACTTTGCGTAGTTGCTTGCTTTTTTCTTTTAATGCAAGCTTTCAAACTACTTCCAGCAAGCATTTGCTATACGCTATTTGTAGGGATTGGCACGGCTTTGATTGTCATTGCCGAAATCGCTCATACACTATTTAATGGCGGCGAAGTTAATTTTTTGCGAATTTTTTTCGTAACTTTGCTTGTAACCGGCGTTATAGGACTTAAAAATAGCAAATCGGAGCAAAAAAATGGTTAAATTTGCAAATTTAAACTTTAAATTTATCAAATTTGCGTTTATTAAAAGGCAAATTTAATGCATTTTTTGGCACTTTTAATTGCCGGACTTTTTGAAGTTTTGGGCGTTTTTTTGACTACACTTTGGGTGAAGCAGACGAAAATTATGCGAAAATTTGCTATCGTCGTTTGTATGGCGATTTCTTTTGGGATTTCGCTCTCTTTTTTAAGCTTTGCGATGAGAGTTTTTGATATGAGCGTGGCGTATGCGATTTGGACAGGGATTGGCACGATTGGAGCTTTGGGCGTTGGCGTAGTGCTAAATGGCGAAAAGCTTTCCCACAAACAATATGGCTTTTTATTTTTGATAATTTTTAGCGTGATTGCGTTGAAGTTGGTGTAAATTTAATATTTGCACTTTATATATTATTTTTAGTTCGTAATATAGACAAATCTATTTTATTATTTTTAATGATAAAACTTTCGATAACCCTATTCATAACTTCTGGTGACCAAAAAATAGTTAATTTTTCTTTTGCTCTTGTGATAGCCGTATAGAATATATTATGTGAAATTTTTTCTTCTATTTCGTTTGTTATAATAATTTTGACACTTTTAAATTCTAAACCTTGCGATTTATGGATAGAAATTGCGTAACCTAATTGAAACGGAATAGTTATTGCGTTTTCATTATCACTTTCATTGTCTGTAAATGTATCAACTGAAAAACCGACTAATGAACTGTTTTCGTATTGTTCTAGTAGTGTTAATCCGTATGTAAGACTGCTGCTATCAAAAGTTCTTTCAACTTCAACTTCAAAATATATTTCATAGATATTGCCATTATCATCGATTTGTTGTTCAATTTTTTTAATCTTACCTTTTAGATTATTGTGTAGATTGCTTACAAAATAATTATTTTCCATAAATAAAATAGGGTCACCCACTTTAAATCCATAAATTCCAAATTTAATAAGTTCGTTTTTATTCATAATTTGTAAAAATTTATTGATATTATTTACACCATAAAGTCCATCATAATTTAAACAAAGTATAACTTCGTCATCTGCTGGTTCTTTAAAAATTTCGTCGTTTAATGGCTTTGAAAATTTTGCATGACTGTCTAGTTCTATTATCTTATTTTCTTCGTCTTTTTTTATGTTTCTTACTTCTTGCCAATAAGCCAGTAGCTCTTTATCTTTTGTTCTATATGGTGTTGTTAATTCAAATATGGCACCATTTTTTTCAGTGATAAAATTTCTTGCTATATCAAACCAACTTCCATATTGTATAGATTCTATTTGAAAATTATCTCCAATTAAAATCAATTGTTTAAAATTAGCTTTTTCTAAAATTTCTTTCATTGTTTTATTGCTAATAGTGCTACATTCATCGATAAATAGTATATCGCATTCAGTAGGATTTTTTAAAAATTTTGTTATTGTTTGTGTTAAATTTTTCGCTAATTCTACTTTTTTTTCTATGTTTTGCACTGCTGGATTTGTTTGTGCTATATATATTCTATTTTTATCATTAAAAAGCTCAGATATATATTTTATTAGAGTAGATTTGCCAGTTCCGGCTACTCCGTAAATCAAAGCTACGCTCGATTTTGAAAATAGTTTTCGTATAATATCTTTTTTACATTCATCATCTATACGCCTGCTATCGCTGTCATATTGGTTAAAATCAAGCCAATTATTTGCAATATTTTCGTAATCATCCATACCATGTTGCGAAAGCTCTTTTAACTTGTTGATAATATATATGGCGTCATCTTCGTAGCTTTTTATATAATAATTTCCATGCCAATATTTAATTTCACTATCTTTATGCTTAGTGTATAATTTGCTATTGTATTTTGCGATAAGTAAATGTATATTTGTAAAGTTTTCTAATTCTTCGGTTTTGGTGTATAGTTTTCCATTGGTTTCAACATTATTTGTTATAAATCTAGCTAAAAATTCTTCTTCTCTATCATTAAAATCAATACATTCTAACAAGTCGTAAAATTTTGGAATGTGCTTTGGCGGGTTTTTCACAAATGGTTGTTTATCAAATGGAATACATTCGTTTTTCAGATATAAATTTGATAATTTGTCATTTTTTTATTGTGAATTTGTTTTTTTATAATCGAATTATTCATTTCAAACAACAAG
>JAGAZK010000162.1 GCA_017940085.1 Campylobacter sp. | reverse complement strand
TTGTGATATTTTAGCATTAATCTTTCTGAAAAATCTTCGCTATTTGTGTAATGAGAAACAGATACTTGTAAAATTTCATGAAATTTATATATAAATTTGCAATTTCTTATATTGCTCATTTGTTTTGGTGCTTTTAAAATATTGTCTTTGTTAAATTCAATAGTTTTATCAATTTTTTGCCAAATATAAAGAGCAGTATGTTCTGCTAAATTTCTTAATTCATTTAATATATTTGTTGAATAAAATCCTCTGTCATTTTTTATATTTGGGCTTTCTAAATTTTTGAAAATATTTTTATCTATATCGTAAATTCTATCCAATAAATCAACCATATTATCTCTCATATTTAAATTATAACTAATAATTATATCGCAAAAATGTTTTTACAGTATTAAAATATTTTTAATTACAATTTTTTTATTATTAATTTAAGAATAAATCGTAATGAATTATTCTTAAATTTTTACAAAAATCACATTTTGATTTTTTACTATCACTTCTTTTTCATCTGCGGTAGTATCGCCCTTATGATGTCGTCAGCTTTGATATTGTTTGTTTTGGCAAATTTGATTTATCTTTAAGTTATAATATTTTATCGTATAAGTAAATTTATTCATCACAAATCAAATTTTTATTTTATTTCTCCGATTATATCCCCAAAAAATAAAACATCTTTTAAAATAGCTTTATTTGCATATCCACGCTCATCTAAACTCAAATAAAGCTCACCTTTAGAGCTAGAAAATATTTTTTGATTTATAAACACAATGTATGGATCAAATTTACTCTTAAGCTCTTTTTTGATAGCGATTTTTTGCTCATTTTGTGGAATAATTATATCAATGCGTCCATTTTCATTTTTAGCTCCAACTGCTGTTGTATAAAATTTATCGCCCGAAAACTTGAGCTTAGAAAAATTAAAAAACAAACTTAATAAATCATTTTGTGCAAAATACTCAAGATTTTCATTGCTTGTGATTTCTAATTTTTCGTCTTTATAACCCTTTTCTCGCTTTAAATTTACTATTTTTTTCGTATGATTAAATGTAAAAATTTTACGTTCAATTCGCATTTTGCCCTTTTTATTGCGATTAACTTCGTGAGTATAAATTTCGGGAACAAGCAAATCGCCTATAATTTTGCCTTTGGAGCAAAAATACTCACGGCGATTGCCACTTAGCGAATTTGTAATACCAGTAGTTTTGGCGTCCAAAGTAATCTCATAAGTCTTTGTGGTTTCGTCTTTTACCAGAGTAGCATCTGCTACACCAATTTCGCCAAAAATACCAAATTTGACAATATATTTCACGCTTACACTTTCGCAAAATGCTAAATTTGCAAGTATCAACAAAACTGCTAAAAATCTCATAATCTGCCTTTAAATTTGATTAAATTTAATCAAATTTTTGTAAATTTATCATAAAATTTACCCAAAAAATTTATTGATTTTGTGGTTGCAAAAATTTGCCTAATTCTATTTAAAATTAAATTTAAAACAAATTTATTGTTTTAATGCCCAAAATAATTGTCCAAGTGCGATATTTTCATCACCTACGCCGCAATTTTGAGGTAAATAATATTCTAAATTTGCTTGTTTGAGTAAATTTATAGTTTGTTTTAGAAGAGCTTTATTTAAAAATACTCCACCACTTAAAATTACTGGCTTTTGGTGCAAAATTGCTAAATCTGCAATTAATTTAGCAATTCCATTTATAAAACCAGTTGCGGCTGTAATTTTATCATCATTTATAGCTCTTTTAAAAGCATTTTTAAAATTAATCACTCCATTTTGTATATCAAAATCATAGCAAACACTGATATTTTCATCATATAAACTTTCTAAAATCATCGGGGCTTGTGCTTCGTAAGTAATCTCATTTATCCCACAAACCAAACAAGCAAAAGCATCAAACACACGACCAAGCGAAGTTGTGTGAATCTTGGCATTTTTTAAAGCTGCGTTTAAATTTACTATTTCGTTTTTGCTAAATCGTCCATAAAACTTTTCAGCCTTGAGCTCGTATTTTTGTAAAATCGCATGTGTGAGATAAAAAATATTTTTAATCGCTTTTTGTGAGCCAATCATCGCAAATTCATCAAAATGAGCAATTCTTTGTAAATTTGGCGTATTGTTTAAATTTGTCCCTAAAAATACTTCTCCACCCCAAATAATGCCATCTTCTCCGTATCCAGTACCATCAAATGCAAAACCTAAAAAATCACTATTTACACTATTTTCAAAAGCCACAGAATAAATATGAGATTTATGGTGCTGGAGTTTTTGGATTTGGAAATTATGATTTTCAAAATGCTTAGTAGCGTGAAAATTTGGGTGCAAATCGCCAATAATACTATCAAATTTAAACTCATAAATCTCACAAAATCTATGAATTAAACTTAAATATCTTTGGATAGAAGCGATATTTCCGAGATCTCCGATATAAGGCGATGAAAAAATCAGCCCGTCTTTATAAATAGCAAATTGATTTTTTAGCTCAGATCCAAGTGCTAAAATACAAGAATTTTTATTTAAATTTGATTTTTTGATTTGCGGTTTAATCCCCCTTGAAGTGCGTATCCACAAGGCTTGTTCATCTATACAAAAACAAATGCTATCATCGCTTGGATTTAGAATGTCTCTATCATTGTCTAGCACCAAATCAACTACTCCGCCAAGCTTTTGACAAATATCATCAAAGCTAGTAATTATTGGCTCTCCGCTTATATTTGCACTTGTAGCGACCAAAGGAAAATCCAAATACTCAAACAGCAAAAGATGAAGCGATGTAGGAGCGATAAAAAGCCCGATTTTATCGAGATTTGGAGCAAGCCACTCAAGCTCTTTTGTTTGAGATTCGAGCAAAACTATTGGTTTGAGATTTGAATTTAGCATTTGTGATTCAAATTTATTTATTTGAGCGAGTTTTTTTGCCATATTTTCATCTTTTACCATTATGGCAAATGGTTTGTGTGGGCGATTTTTGCGAGTTCTAAGTAAATTGACAGCGTTTTTATTTGTCGCATCGCACACCAAATGAAATCCGCCAAGCCCCTTTACAGCTATGATTTTGCCATTTTTTATAGCATTTGAAGCTTTGATTATAGCATCTTTGCTTTGAGCTAAAATTTGAGCATTTAAATCACGCAAAAATACCTTTGGACCACAATTATTACAAGCAATTGGTTGAGCATGATACCTGCGATTTTGCGGATCTAAATATTCTTTTTTGCACAACTCGCACATTTCAAATTTAGTCATAGTTGTGTTTTTTCTATCATAGGGCAAAGATTTGATAATCGAAAATCTAGGACCGCAGTTTGTGCAGTTGATAAAAGGATGATGATAACGGCGATTTTTTTTGTCATAAAACTCATTTTTGCATTCATCGCAAATAGCAAAATCAGGCAAAATAGCAGCAAATTTACGAGTATTTTTAGATGAAATTATACGAAAATCATCAAATTTTTTATCATTTGGAGTGATTTTAATATCATCAATCCGTGCAAGTGGTGGTAAATTTGATTTTAGAGCATTTATAAAATCATCGCAATTTTTTTGATTGCCATAAATTGAGATTTTGACACCCTCATCATCATTATAAACTTCGCCTTTGAGATTAAATTTCAAAGCCAAAGAATATACAAATGGGCGAAAACCAACACCTTGAACCAAGCCAAAAACGCTGATTTTAAGAGATTTCAAGTGGATATTTCTCGCTAAATTTAGCAAATTTATTTAATTTTGTGGTTAAATTTGCCAAAGACTTACACTCAAAAGAACTTCCAAAAAGCACCATATTTTCACACCCTAACTCATTTTTAATAGTATCATAAAAATCACTTAAAAAATAAGCCAAACTTTCAACTAAACCAAACGAGATGATTTTTGAATCTGCCCCAGCGAGAAAATAACTAATTGCCGATTTGATAGCTTTAACGCAATCAAATTCATTGATTCCTTGTAATTTAAAATCAATTCTCACACCTTTTTGACCTAAAAAATCATCGCTTAATTCAAAAACGCTGTGCTTAAATCCAAATAAATTTTTGATAAGCTCAAAAAGCCCAAAAAAACTATTTGGAAGCTGTATTTCGCCACTAGGCAAATTTATTTGCTGTGAAAATTTATCAAGCAAACTTTTTCCGCTAGGCTCAGCCAAAATCTTAGAAAAAAGCTCTTCATAAGTGTTTGGAAGAGTGATTTTGAGCATTTCATATTCGTCATTATCTCTAAAAACGCTAATAAAATCGTTATTTTTTTGGCTTAAAAATACTGCGATTTTATTATCAAATTCAAGCTCTTTTGAGATTAAATTTAAAAGCGAAATATTTTTATTTTGGGAAGTCTGCAAAAAATCCAAATCTGATTTTTTTAAAAAATCACTTCCTTGTGTAATCAAAAAAGAATTATCAAGCACAGATACGCTAAAAATTGGCTTTTTAGATTTAACTTTTATAAAATTTGCATTGATTTTAGAACAAATTTCATAAATTTGCAAATCCCACGCAGCTCTTATTTTGAAAAATAGTGGCGAATTTTCGTGAGACGACCTAAATAAAGAACTTGTTTTTAAGGAGATAATTGGCTTTTCATAACTAGCCAAAGCAATTAAAGATTTTTCATCAGCCACAAAAATTTTTGGGAGTAAATTTAGATTTTTTGGGAGTAAAAAGTCGCAATCAAAATCATCAAATTTAGACAAAACAAAATCATCATAAACTACGCTTTTACCATTGTTTAAGCTCTCTACTATTTTATTTGTTAGCTCTGTATCTAAACCAAAATCAAATTCGTTTTTGCCACTATTTACAGAATAAGGCGTAATTAAATTTGAACTAAACTCATCAAATTTAATCGTATTTTCAGTGGGAAAATCTTCAACTATTTCAATATTGCTTTGTTTTAAAAAAATACTATGCGGGATATTTGGAAGAAATTTATTGTTAAACTTATCAAGTTCGTCTTTATCGCCTTGCACAAACAACTCAATAAATTTGTTTTGATTGCAAATTTGATATTTTAGACCACTC
>JAGAZK010000161.1 GCA_017940085.1 Campylobacter sp. | reverse complement strand
TTGTTTTAACTCAAAATTTAGATGAAGTTGAGATTAAAAAAATCATTTCTTTTAAAAATGACGGAAGTTATGATCTTAGAGTTGAAGTAAGCAAAAGTGTTGATTATTTTATTACTCCAGGCATTCGTCCAAATATACAAGCTGACGGATACACAGTTCATGGCTTGATGATTAGAAAATTTGATGATAGTTTAGAAATCATAGAAGACGGCGATAGCAAAGGAAATGAAGTATTTAAAGATATTGATTTGCTTGCTAATAGCGATAGATATTACACAACTCTTTTTTATGATAAAAATAGAAAAATGAGTGTTTATGTAGAAAAAAACGCCAAAGATGATGTTTATAGTTTTGTTAGATCCAATCAAAATCTAGATATTCGTGGATATATAGGACCAAAAGATTTTAAGACTATTAGCAAAATTAATTCTGATCTTTCAAATAGTGATTTTGGCTTTGTTGATAGAGTCGCTTCGTGGTTTAAAGACAAGCAAGAGGCTACAAATCCAGATTTAACCGATGTCATTGAATATGGCTGGTTTACTTTTATTGCCAAACCTGTTTTTGCATTTTTGAGTTTTATTTATTCGTATATTGGAAACTGGGGCTGGGCTATAGTTGTTATGACTTTGGTAATTAGAATAGTGCTTTATCCATTGACATACAAAGGTATGGTTTCTATGAACAAAATGAAAGATTTAGCGCCAAAAATGAAAGAAATTCAAGAAAAATACAAAGGTGATGCTCAAAAAATCAATGCTCACACTATGGATTTATACCGCAAAACCGGCGTAAATCCAATGGGTGGGTGTTTGCCGATATTAATTCAAATTCCGATTTTCTTTGCGATTTATAGGGTTTTGTTAAACGCTATTGAATTAAAAGGAGCGGCTTGGGCATTTTGGGTGCAAGATTTGGCAGTAAAAGATCCATATTTTATATTGCCAGTTTTGATGGGTATTGCAATGTTTGTCCAACAACGAATAACTCCTACAAATTTCACTGATCCTATGCAAGAAAAAATAATGAAATGGCTTCCTGTGATTTTCGTATTTTTCTTCTTAGGATTTCCAGCTGGACTGACTTTGTATTGGTTTATAAACAATCTTTGCTCACTTGTGCAACAATACGCTGTAAATAAGGTATTTCAACGCCAAAAGCAAAATCAAATTGCGGAGAAACAAAAATGAAAATAAAAGTAGAAGCAAAAAATTTACAAGAAGCATATATAAAAGCAGCTGGAGAGCTTGATTGTTCAGTAGCAGACATAAATATAGAAGTAATCCAACCGCCAAGAGCTGGTGTTTTTGGTATGTTTAGTAAGCCCGGTATTTTTGAGGCCAAAACAACCCACAAAGTCAAAAATGATTTCAAAGAAAAACGCAAAAAACCAAATTTGACTAAATTTGATAGAAGTGAAAAATTTGAAAAAAATCCACAAAAATCGCCTAAAAACGAGATCAAAGAAACAAAAATTCAAGATCAACCACAACAAGCACTAGAGCCGAAATTTGAGCCAAAAACAGAGCCAAAAGAGCCTAAAACAAGCAAATTTCAAGCTTATGATTCTATAATCAGCTCATTTAATGATACAAATGATGATATTGAGCAAACCGAAAATATCAAACAAGCTCAAGTTACAGATGAAGTGCTTATGACAATTAGAACAAATTTAATCAATCTGTTAAAAGTAAGTTCGTATCAAATCAATGTCATAGATGTGAATAAATTTGATGATAATACTGTTTTTATAAGCTTAGACGGCGAAGATTGTGCTTTGATGATAGGCACAGGCGGATATAGATACAAGGCATTTTCATATTTGTTGTTTAATTGGATAAATACTAAATTTGGTCTAAATGTTAGATTAGAAATCGCTGAGTTTTTGAAAAATCAAGAAGTAGCTATAGCGGCGTATTTACAAAACATAATCCAAAAAATCCAAGCTACAGGCAAAGCCCAAACCAAGCCACTTGACGGGGTTTTGGTCAAAATCGCCCTTGAACAGCTCAGAGCCAAATTTCCAGATAAATATGTCGGTATAAAAACTAGCGATGAAGGTCGCTATGTCGTGGTAAGTGATTTTTACAAAAAATGAATATAGTGGCGATAGCGAGTGCTTACGGAGTAGGTGCTATTTCTGTTATTAGACTTGGCGGGAAAGACGCATACGAAATAGCTCAAAAACTTTGTCGCTCCACACTCACGCCACGCCACGCTCATCTTAAAAAACTTTATTCTCAAAATGACGAATTGTTAGATGAAGCAATCGTGATTTATTTCAAAGCCCCATTTAGCTATACCGGAGATGATTTGGTCGAGTTTCAAACTCATGGTGGCTTGGTCGTAGCAAATTTGATAGTCGATGAGCTATTAAATTTGGGTGCTAGAGTGGCAAATCCGGGTGAATTTACAAAAATTGCGTTATTAAATAATAAAATTGATTTAGCAAAGGCTGAGAGCATAAGTGCGTTGATAAATGCCAAAAGCCAAAGTGCAGCCAAAATTCTAGCTCGTGCGATGAGTGGAGAGATTAGCGAGTTTGTAAATGAGCTAAGAAGTGAATTAATCACGATTTTGGCACATTGCGAAGTATGTATTGATTATGCTGAAGAAGATTTGCCAAGCGATATTTTAGATGGGATTAAATCCAAACTCACAAAAGCTACTGGGAAGCTTAGCGATATAGTTAAATTTTCTCTTTCAAGACAAGGTTTGATTGACGGAGTTAAAATAGCGATTATTGGCAAACCAAATGTCGGCAAAAGCTCACTTTTAAATGCATTGCTTCATTATAATCGTGCCATAGTTAGCGAAATAGCTGGCACTACAAGAGATACAGTCGAAGAGCAAATCAAAATCGGCTCTCATTTGGTGCGTATTATTGATACAGCTGGGATCAGAGACAATGCCTGTGATATTGAAAAAATCGGTATCGAATACTCCAAAAGAGCTGCAAATGATGCTGATATAATAGTTTGTGTTTTTGATAGATCTGCAAAAAGCGATGAGCAAGATATTCAAATACTAAATTTTCTCCAAACACTAAATAAAAAAATCATTTTTGTTTTAAATAAAGCCGATTTAAGTGCTAAATTTGATTTAAATTTGACTAAATTTAATGCCAAAATCATAAATTTAAGTGCGAAAATTGATTCAAAACCACTTTTTGATGAATTAGAAAATGCTTTAAATTTAGAGCAAACAAATGAAATAATTTTAAGCTCAAATCGTCAAATTATCGCCACGCAAAATGCTTTAAATGCTTTAAATTTAGCTTTGGAAAAATTAAGTGAGAGTGAGCTTGAAATTTTTGCCAAAGAAATAAACACAGCGATTAAATTTATTGGAAGCATCACAACTCCAATGGAAAATAATGAGCTTTTAGATGCCGTTTTTGGCGAGTTTTGTTTAGGAAAATAAAGGATAAGTTATGGACAAAAAAATAATTCAGGCGCACAAAATCAGCGATGAAGAATACGAAAAAATACTTCAAATTTTGGGTCGTGAGCCAAATTTAACCGAACTTGGCATATTTTCAGCTATGTGGAGCGAACACTGCTCATACAAATCAAGCAAAAAATATTTAAGAGGATTTCCAACTAGTGCTTCTTGGGTCATACAAGGACCCGGAGAAAATGCTGGAGTTATTGATATTGGCGATGGATATGCAGCGATTTTTAAAATGGAAAGCCACAATCACC
>JAGAZK010000160.1 GCA_017940085.1 Campylobacter sp. | reverse complement strand
TTCAAAATATTTATGTATATTTCCGAGTTTAAATTTAGTATATTCACCGCTATTTTGCCAAATTTTATCCCACAAATCATCATCAAATTCAGCAATCTTTTGGCTAAAATCAATAGTCCCAACTCCATGCCCAAGACTTTTAGAAAATGTAGAAATTTGAATAAATTTAGAACAATCTTGCGGATTATTAAGATGTCTTTTTGTAAGCTTCCAAATCTCAATCATAAAATCACACTCAGCTAGGTTTTGAGACGAAGTATAAAATAAGTGAATTTAAAAAGTGGTTAAATTTTTATTTAAATCAAATTTGGTTTTAATTTTAGAATTATTGTTTTTTGATAAAATATAAAGTTTAAATTTAAGGATTTTTATGAAAAAACTATTTCAAATCAGTGGTTTTAGTGCGTTTTTGATAATTATGTTTATAAACGCTAGTGTAGATTTGGGTCATAAAATCACTATTCAAAACATTCTTTATAAGAGCTTTGATGGCGAATTTTTAGCTATTATGACAGCTGTTGTAAATATGATGATTTTGCTTCCTTATATTTTGTTTTTTAGCATAGCTGGGTTTATAAATGACAAATTTTCAAGAACAAAAGTTATTAGAGTTTGTGCAATCGCTGGACTAATTTTAGCTTTTTTAATCACGCTTGGTTATTATTTTGGATTTTTTTATTTTGCGTTTTTTATGACTTTGCTTTTGGCTTTGCAAAGCGCTATTTACTCTCCAGCGAAATACGGGCTTATCAAAAGATTTGTTGGGGCTGAAAATTTAGGTGCTGCAAATGGTTTGGTACAAGGAATTACCATTGTTGCTATACTTTTGGCTTCGTTTTTGTTTTCTTTGGTTTTTGAAGGTTTGGTAGAAGTTGGCGAAAACATCTCACAAACTTTGCAATCAATTTGGTTTATAGGTGTGATTTTATGTATTTGTGCCGCACTTGAAGTTAGATATGCTTTCAAAGTCCCGTATTTTGAAGCTACAAACGAAATTGAGCAATTTGACAAACAAAAATACTTCAAATTTATTTATCTAAGACAAAATTTAAACTTCGTCCTAAAAAATAACAATATCTTATTATGCACGATTGGACTTGCTGTATTTTGGGCAATCTCTCAGCTTTTAATCGCTGTTTTCCCAGCTCATTTCAAAGAAATCACAGGCTCAATGAACGCAGCTTATGCACAAATGATTTTAGCAATGAGTATTGTTGGGATAGTGGTAGGATCATTGCTTGCTGGACATTATTGCAAAAGACATATTGAAATGGGAATTGTGCCATTTGGGGCTTTGGGAATATTTTTGTTTTTGATAGTTTTATCAAATTCATCAAGTGCGTTTTATATGGTGATTGCTAGTTTTGGGCTTGGTTTTAGTGGTGGGATATTTATGGTGCCACTAAACGCACATATTCAGTTTTTTACCCCAGAATACAAAATGGGACGGGTTTTAGCTGGTAGCAATTTTGTCCAAAATATTTTTATGCTTTTGGCTTTAGTTTTAGTAATTTTGATGGTTAAATTTAATCTAAGCTCAAGGCAAATTTTTACTCTTTCAGCGATTTGTGTTTTGATTAGTGCTTTGTTTGCGATCAAATATTTACCGCATTTATTTGTGCGAATTTTGGCAATTCCTTTCCTAAAAATGGGCTATAAAGTAAGCGTTGATGGAGTAGAAAATATACCTCAAACTGGCGGAGTTTTATTGCTTGGAAATCATATAAGCTGGATTGATTGGGCTATCGTGCAAATAGCAGCTCCAAGACCGATTAAATTTGCTATGCACAGAAGTTTTTATGAGCTTTGGTTTTTAAAATGGTTTTTGGATATTTTCAAAGTAATCCCAATCGGTGCAGGAGCTAGCAAAACCGCCATAGAAAGCATAAGACAAAGATTAAATAACGGCGAAGTTGTGGCACTATTTCCTGAGGGTCATATTAGCTACAATGGTAGAATTGACGAGTTTCAAGCTGGTTTTGAAATAGCCGCAAAAGATACAAATGCCAAAATAATACCATTTTATATTCGTGGATTTTGGGGTTCTACTTTTTCAAGAGCTGATAAAAATTATAAAAAAATGTTTTCTAAAAATGGCAAACCAGCTTTAAGAGTAAGTTTTGGAGCACCTATGGATATAAATTCCAAAGCTCACGAAGTCAAGCAAAAAGTCAATGAATTATCGTTTTTTAGCTGGGAAAAATATCTTGATTCTCTAAGACCTATGCAGTATAACTGGCTAAAACAAGCCAAAAGAAATCCATTTAAGCGAGTTATGGTCGATACTACAGGAGCTGATGTAACAAATTTCAAAGTCATCACAGCTGTGATTTTGTTTGTAAATAAACTCACACAACACATCAAATATGATAAAAATGTCGGCGTAATCTTGCCAAGCTCTGTAATGGGAAGTATCATTAATCTAACACTTTTTGTTATGAATAAAATTAGTATAAATTTAAACTACACCCTATCTCAAGAAAATTTAATCAAATGTGCCCAGATCGCAGAACTAAATAAAATCATCACTTCAAGGACTTTTGTTGAGAGACTAAAAGAAAGGGGATTTGATTTAGAAGCTAGTCTTGGAGAAAAACTATTATTTTTAGAAGATATTGGAGCACAGATTACTAAACAAGAACGCACAAAAGCCGCTATAAAAGCTCTTTTATTTCCTAGATTTTTGATAGAGTATTTGTATTTCCAAAAAACAAAAATCAACAATGAAGCTACAATTTTATTTAGTAGCGGAAGCGAAGGGACGCCAAAAGGCGTAGTTTTGACACACAAAAATATTATGGCAAATATCAAGCAAATTGCCGATTTAGTAAATGCAAGTAAAAACGAAGCTTTGCTGGCGTCATTGCCGATATTTCATTGTTTTGGGCTTACGGTTACTACATATTTTCCACTCAATGAAGGCTTACTTAGCATACATGTGCCAGATCCCACAGATGCGTTTAGCGTGGGCAAAATGACTGCAAAATATAGTGCAAGTTTGATGTTTGGGACTTCTACATTTTTTAGAATTTACACTAAAAACAAAAGACTAAATCCACTAATGCTCTCTACTCTTCGTTTAGTTGTAGCAGGGGCAGAGAAATTAAACCCTATCGTAAGACAAGAATTTAAAATCAAATTTGGTATAGAAATATACGAAGGATATGGCACCACAGAAACTACGCCTGTAGTAAGTATAAATACACCAAACATCTTAGAACCTGACTTTTTCAAAGAACTTATATTTAATAAAACAGGAAGTGTTGGGCTAACTTTATCTGGAACAGTGATTAAAATTGTAGATTTGGATACTTATGAAGAACTAGAAAATGGCAAAGAAGGGCTTATTTTGATTGGTGGCAGTCAAGTGATGAAAGAATATTACAAAAATCCAAGTAAAACAGCCGAAGTTATCGTAGAAATGGACGGCGTGAGATATTACAAAAGTGGCGATATAGGTTACAAAGATGATGATGGATTTTTGTTTATCACCGATCGTCTTTCAAGATTTGCTAAAATTGGCGGAGAAATGATAAGTTTGGGTGCGGTTGA
>JAGAZK010000159.1 GCA_017940085.1 Campylobacter sp. | reverse complement strand
TCTTTTGGATCAAATTTAGGGTGTTTTGGATTTGGTCTCATACCATAACCAATATCAACTGGACCTGTGGCAAACACGCAGTGTTCTTTGACAAATTTTTCATCAAATGCTTCTGGGTGATTGTATAAAATTTCTCTAGCTATATAATTCCAAATAGCAAGGTCTGTGTGTGGTTTGAAAATAATTTCAATATCAGCTATACTCGAAGTTCTACTTGAAAAAGTTGATAAATTTATCACTTTTACTTTTTTTGGATTTTTGAGTTTAGCATCATTTACTCTAGACCATAAAACTGGGTGCATTTCCGCCATATTGGCACCCCAGCACACGATAGTGTCAGTTAATTCTATATCATCAAAACAGCCTGAAGGCTCGTCAATTCCAAATGTTTGCATAAATGCCACAACCGCACTTGCCATGCAGTGGCGAGCGTTTGGATCGATATTGTGCGATCTAAAACCGCCTTTTATGAGTTTAACAGCAGCATAACCTTCCATGATAGTGTATTGACCACTGCCAAATACAGCTAAACCGCTTGGTCCTTTTTCAGCGTATGCTTTTCTGAGTTGAGCTTCCATAACATCAAAAGCTTTTTGCCATGAAACTTCGCCAAATTTGCCTTTTTTGTCAAATTCGCCTTTTTCGTTCATACGCAACAAAGGTTTTGTAATACGGTCTTCGCCATACATAATTTTCGCGTTAAAGTATCCTTTGATACAGTTTAATCCGCGATTTACTGGGCATAGTGGATCGCCTTTTACAGCTACGATTTTGCCATTTTTTGTAGCGACCATGATACCGCAACCAGTCCCACAAAATCGACACGCTGCCTTATCCCAACGCCAACCTTTTTCTGCCTCAGCGGCACTCAAAGCGTTAGGAGTAGCGATACCTGCTACACTACAAGCTGCTGCAGCTGCAGAGCTTTTTATAAACTCTCGTCTGTCCATGTTTCACCTTTCTAAGAGAATTTAAATGCTTTTTAAACATACGAGATATTTTACTCATTTTAAAAAATAAAATGTGTCGCAATAATGACACATTTTACTTAAATATCAAATAAAAATTTAATGAATATATCTAAAGTTTTTTTTAAATTTTATTTTAAGCGAAATTAAACACAAAAACAGCTATAATCTTAGCTTTTTAAAGGTTTAAGATGAACGAATACTCAAAAAAAATATTTTCAGACCCAGTTTTATTAAGACAAAAAGTTATGATTTTTTTAGGACAAAGCACAAAAGAAAAAAGCGAATTTTATGCACTAGCTTTTGAGAAATTTTTCAAAAACGGCAACCAAGAAAATTTAAAAATCTCTATTGTGTGGTCATGGTGGGCATTTTTTGGTGTATTTTTCTTTTTGTGGTATAGAAAAATTTATTCAAGAGGGATTTTGTGGTTATTGTTTTTTGTATTTTTGCCTGTAATTTCAAATATCGCAGTAGGTGCGTTTGGAATGTATTTTTTGGCAAAAAGATTTGAAGAATTATTAGATAAAAACGATGATGAAATTCTCAAAAACAAAGGCGGGGCAAACAAATGGGTGCCTTGGGTGTTTGGGGTTTGTTTGATTGGCGGAGCTTTAGTTTATGGGTTTTTGTTTTTTGCGAAAGTTTTGCCAAATTTTATGAAAGTCCAAAGTGAGCAAAAAGCTATGAAAGCAAGGCTAGAGTTTGCTAAAATGATTGATGAAATTAGCGTTTTTTACAAAAACAACGGCATTCTTGCAAACCCAAAAGATATGACACAAATCAAACTTGAAAGTTTTGGAGAAAATTACGCTTTTGTCATAGAAAATGAAAAATGCCTAATAGTCGAGTTTAACAATACAAATATTTCGTTTTTTGTGCCAGAAAATATCAAACAAAGCTCTTGTGGTGCATTTTTAAACGGCACAAATATCAAAAATTTTATTGAAAACGGACTTGATTTTAATAGTAGCTCAAATTTAAACGAAATTTAATCGCAAATATCTAAATTTGATTAAATTTGGTAGTTTAATTTTGATAGCAATCAAATTTATCTGTGTAATCTAATCGCTAAAATTTAATCAAATTCACTCTAAATTTGATTAAATTTAACTCATTTTTCTCTAAATTTGATTAAATTTAAAATCCGCGAAGTTTTTTTAACTCTTGGCTGATTGGCTTTTTGTTGCCTTCTTTATCTACGCTCACATAAGTAACTATCGCTTCTGTAACTGGTATGCAAGACATAACATTATCTTTAGTGAGCCTTTCTACGACTACTTCTACTTGGACTGTAATAGATGTAGTGCCTACTTTGGATACTTCTGCATAACAACTCACAATATCTCCGATAAAAACAGGCTCTTTAAAA
The DNA here is from genome assembly GCA_017940085.1 of Campylobacter sp. Classification (GTDB taxonomy): domain Bacteria; phylum Campylobacterota; class Campylobacteria; order Campylobacterales; family Campylobacteraceae; genus Campylobacter. The sequence goes on along the minus strand of JAGAZK010000159.1, from coordinate 1,654 downwards.
ATCACTTCTTGCATAGAAATCGTAACAACTCTCTCAGGAGCTAATTCTCTAGCAGCCACGCTACCTGCTAAGTCTATACAAGACAAAATCCAACCACCAAAAATATTTCCAGCTGGATTTGTGTGGCTTGGCATAGCGACAATTTTATATCGTGGTTCAAATTTACCTTTTAGCACTTTTATTCCTTATGATTAAATTTAAGGGGCGATTGTAGCGGAATTTGATAAACAAATCCTAAAACGGACTTTTAATATTAAAATAATGATCTATGGCTCCATTGCCGTGTCCGATTTGCTCACTCCAAGATAAAGCTTCAAAAACAAAATCTTTTGCGTGTTGGACGGCTTGATTTAACTCAAGTCCAAAAGCCAACGCACAAGCAATAGCACTTGATAGCGTGCAACCTGTGCCGTGATTGTTTTTGGTGGTGATTTTTAGGCTTTTAAATTCAAAAAATTTATTCTCAAAATACAGCAAATCAAGTGCATTTTGCTCCAAATGACCGCCTTTTATAAGCACGGCTTTTGCTCCAAGATTTGAGATTTTTAGAGCGGCTGTTTTCATATCATCTAAATTTACAATCTTTTTTTGGCTTAAAATTTCGGCTTCTAGTAAATTTGGTGTAATCAAATCTGCCAAAGGCAAAAGCTCGGATTTTAGCGAATTTATAGCGTTTTGTTGCATCAAAATCCCGCCACTACTTGCTACCATTACTGGATCTAAAATGACATTTTTGAGTTGCCATTTTTTGATAGATTTAGCCACTGCTTGCATTATATCGGCATTTGAAAGCATTCCGATTTTTGTCGCATTTGGAGTTATGTCTGAGCAAACTGCGTCTATTTGGGCTATCACGAAATCCGCACTCATATCAACTACGCCAAAAACTCCGGTTGTATTTTGAGCAGTGAGCGAAGTAATTACACTCATAGCATAAGCTTTGTGGGCGGTTATGGTTTTAATATCAGCTTGTATTCCAGCTCCACCGCTACAATCAGATCCCGCAATACTAAGGATTTTTTTCATTTTTTGCCTTTTTTGCGGGATTATACAATGATTTGTCAAATTTAATTAAATTTAGAGCCAAATTTGATTAAATTTACTAAATTTAATCAAATTTACTAAACAAATTCATCAAATTTGATATTAAATTTACTCACTGAGCTTTTAAATTTGTTAATTACTTTGTCATTTAAGCCCAAAAAATCATCTCTTAAAAGCTTCAAATAAAAATATTCATCATCTTCTTTGTATTCTTTTAGTCCATAAAGATGATTAAAACTAATTGCGTTAGAGTTTGATTTTTTGACACTTGAAGTGATAAAATCAAATTTAGCAAAAACTTCTTGCAAAAATACAAATGAGCTAAAAAGCTTATCAAATGCAGGTAAATTTTCGCCAAAAAATACGCCCCATTCGTTTTTTTCGCCGATTTTAACCAAACTCATTCCACCAATAATTTGCTCATCTAAAATCACAGCAAAATACGCACTGCCACTTAAATTTGCTATCCATTTTAGATGGTTTTGGAGTTTGATTTCGTCTTGATTGGTGCATTCTTTTCGCACGCTCAAAAGATTTCTTATTTGAAGAAGTTTTTGGGTTTGGGAATTATCAAGAAATTTATAATTTACAAATCTTAAATCTCGCTTCT
>JAGAZK010000158.1 GCA_017940085.1 Campylobacter sp. | reverse complement strand
GCGTGCTTCAAGATATTTGTGGTCCAAAAATACGCGTAGGCAAACTAGAAAATAATTTCAATCTTAAAACTGGCGATAAATTAATCGTGCAAAAAGATGAAATTATTGGCAAACAACTAAATTTAAACGAATACGAAATTAGTATAAATCATCCGCAAATTCATACCTTAATACAAATTGGTGAATATATTTATTTGTGCGATGGTCAAATTAGAGCCAAAGTAATTGATAAAAATCCACAAAAAATCATAGCTGAAATTGAAAATGACGGGATTTTGAGCTCAAATAAGGGTGTAAATTTTCCAAATACAAAGCTAAATATTGATGTTATTACCCCAAAAGATAAAATTGATCTTGAGTGGGGTGCTAAAAATGGCGTAGATTTTGTGGCAATTAGTTTTGTCCAAAGCCCAAATGATATAAAAAATGCAAGAGAAATTTTAAATAAATTTGGCTCAAAGGCTAAAATTTTCGCCAAAATTGAAAAATTTGAAGCAGTAGAAAATATAGATGAGATTATAGAGCTAAGCGATGGAATTATGGTAGCTAGAGGAGATTTGGGAATTGAAGTGCCATTTTATAAAGTTCCATCAATCCAAAAATCAGTTATCAAAAAAGCAAATGAAGCCAAAAAACCAGTTATCACAGCTACTCAAATGATGCTCTCTATGGCAAAAAACGAAACCGCCACAAGAGCAGAAATTAGCGATGTCGCAAATGCTGTTTTGGACGGCACTGACGCAGTTATGCTTAGTGAAGAAAGTGCAGTTGGCATAAACCCAGTAGCTGTGGTAAAAGCGATGAGTGAGACTATAATTGAGACAGAAAAAATCTATCCTTATGATAAATTTGATAAATTTAAATATTTTGACGAGACTGATATTGTGGCAAATTCAGCCGCAAGACTAGCTGAGAGTATAAAAGCAAATGCGATTATTTCAATTACAAAATCAGGAAGCTCAGCCCTAAAAATAGCTAGAAATCGTCCAAAAATACCGATTTTGGCTGTATCTCATGATGAGTTTATCGCAAGATCGCTTTGTATAGCTTGGGGGATAAAACCTTCTTTGGTAGTGGAAAAATCGCGTTTAAATGTGCTTTTATCCAATACTATTGGGGGACTTTACAAAAAAGGTGAGATTAGCAAAAACGCCACTTATGTGGTTACTGCTGGTCATCCTACTGGCGTGATTGGGAGCACGGATCTTATACGAATACTAAAAAAAGAGCAAATTAATTATTATTTAGAAACCACAAATTAGGAGTTAAATTTGAAAATCGTAAAAATTAAACAAAAAGGCGTTTTAGTTCCTATTATTTATGATTATGATGATTCGTTACCAATAGTGTCTTTAAAGCTCGTATTTAAAAACTCAGGTGTCGTTAGCGAAAAACAACAAGGCGTGGCTAAATTGTTCGCCAAAATCCTAAATGAAGGCACAAAAAAGCTCGGAAATACTAAATTTAATAGAAAATTAGAAATCAAAGATATTCATTTTAGTTTTTCTACTGGATTTGAAGCATTTTATATGGAAATAAGCTCTTTAAAAGAAAATTTCAACTTCGCATTAAAGGCGTTTTGTGAGCTTTTAAATGATGTAAATTTTGACGAAAAAGTTCTAGAAAAGCTCAAAATCAAAACTCTTGGCAGTATTGCTTCTAAAAAGACAGATTATGACTATCAAGCAAGTTTAGAACTCCACAAACTTTTGTATAAAGGCTCAAGATTGCAATATCCGCTAATAGGCGATGAAAAGAGCATTTCAAACATAAAACTTATTGATTTAAAAAATTTTATGAATAATTTAAATTTGAGCAATTTATTTTTGACTTTGTGTGGAGATATTAAATTTGATGAGATAAATTATGATAAATTGCTAGATAAATTTGACAAAGGCAAAGTCAAAAAGCTTGATTTTATCGCTACTTCTACAGCCAAACAAACAAAAATGCTTAAAAAAGACACCAAACAAGCTTATATTTATTTTGGTTCAGCATTTGATATAGACAAGTCTCAATATTATCTTGCAAATGTGGCTTTGTTTGTGCTTGGAAGTTCTGGATTTGGCTCAAGACTTATGGAAGAAATACGCGTAAAAAGAGGTCTTGCTTATAGCGTGTATGCTAGAAATGAGTTTTCATTATCTCACAAAAGTGTATTTGGGTATTTGCAAACCAAAAATGAAAGCAAAGATGAAGCGATCAAATTAGTAAAAAGCGAATTTGATAAATTTGTTAAATTTGGTATCACGCAAGACGAACTTAATCAAGCTAAAAATTTCTTACTTGGTTCGCAACCTTTAGCAAAAGAAACGCTATTTAAGCGAATGGATATAGCTATGAGAGAGTTTTATGACGGATTTGAACTTGGCGAATTTGATAGAAATTTGGCTAAAATCAAAGCTTTGAAGCTTGAAGATTTAAATAAATTTATCAAATCTCACACCGAGATCGCAAAACTAAGCTTTGCAGTCATTTATAAATGAAATTTCAAGCTCAAGATAAAGAAATTTTATCCACAATCGGCATTTACACACTGCTAGATTTAGCTCTTTTTTTGCCAAAAACTTATGAAGATTTAAGCCTTAGCAAAGTCCCGCAAATTGGTGATTGCAATATAGAAATAACCACAAAAAATCTTAAAATCAATAATGGCATTTTAAATATTAGTGCTTTTTGTATTTCGTGGCAAATACCAATTAGACTTGTGATTTTCAATGCAAGAAAATGGCATTTTGGGGCTTTTGGAGCAAATAAGATGCTTAAAATTTCAGGCAGAGTAAGTGAATTTAACGGGACTTTTCAAATCACAAATCCAAAGATTATCAAAGATTTTGGCGGTATAATTCCGCGATATAAAAGTGATTTAAAAGACGAAAAAATCGCAAATTTAATCCAAAAATATGTAAATTATGAAAATTTAAAGCAAACTGGTTTGAATGATGATGAAATTAATGATATTTTATCTATCCACAAAGGCGATAAAAACAGCGTTTTTTTGCTAAACAACATAGCTGAAAATGAGCAAATTTTGGCTTCACTTAAATTTATTGAAATTTATAATTACATCAAAAAACTTAGCTCAAAAAAGACCAATTTTCCAGCTCGCAAAATCGAGATTTACGATATTTGCAACTGGCTTAATAATTTGCCTTTTTCTCCTACAAACGATCAACTACAAGCTCTAAATGATATTAAAAGCGATATTTTGAGCCAAAATGCTTCAAGACGCGTTATTATGGGCGATGTTGGATCTGGCAAAACGCTAATAATGCTTGGTGCTGCACTTCTTATTTATCCGCAAACTGCTATAATTATGGCTCCAACTAGTATTTTGAGCGAACAAATTTATCTTGAGGCTAAAAAATTATTGCCTGAGTTTGTAAATATTATTTTAGTCCAAAAAAACGAAACAAATTTAGATTTAGATAAAGCAAATTTAATTATTGGCACACATGTGCTTTTGTATAGGAATCTGCCCCAAAGTCCGCTTGTGATGATAGATGAACAACACAGATTTGGCTCAATGCAACGCCAAAAAATTAACGAACTTGCCTCTTGTGGCACTTATAGAGCACATTTTTTGCAATTTAGTGCGACCCCGATCCCAAGAACACTTAGTCTAATCCAATCAAATTTTGTCAAATTTAGTTTTTTAAAACAAATCCCGTATCAAAAAAATATTCATACAATTATTTTGCAAAATAGCGGTTTTAGCGGACTTTTGTCGCACCTAAAAGACCAAATCTCAAAAGGCAAACAAGCAATCATCGTATATCCGCTCGTAGAAGAAAGCGAGAAATCAAATTATCAAAGCTTAAGCGAAGCTGGAGCGTTTTGGTTTGAGCGATTTGAGCGAGTTTTTAGCACACACGGCAAAGACAAACAAAAAGAACAAATCGTAGCTGAATTTGCCCAAAATGGCGATATTTTGTTATCTACGACTATTGTTGAAGTGGGCATTTCGCTCCCTAGACTTAGCACGATTGTGGTTGTGGGAGCTGAGAGACTTGGACTTGCTACGCTTCATCAACTTCGTGGAAGAGTAGGGCGAAATGGCGGGGAAGGCTGGTGCTACATATACACCAAACTAAAAGAGCCACCCCAAAGACTAAAAGAATTTGCCAAAACTCTTGATGGATTTAAAATTGCTGATCTTGATCTCAAAAACCGCCAAGCAGGCGATATTTTGGACGGTTCGGTCCAGCATGGGGCTACTTTTAATTTTTATGAAATGGAAGAAGATTTGGCTCTACAAGCTCAAAACCGCCTAAATTTGCATAAATTTGATTAAATTTGCAAGTAAATTTAATCAAATTTAGGCTTAAATGATAAAATTTAGGATAAAACTGCTAAAATGCCCCTTGTAATCTATATTTACAAAGGGTCATTAAATGAGAGTAAAAAATCTTAAAAAAATGCAAATTCTGTGATGGCAAAAACATAGTAAAAATGGAAAAACTAAAAAAACAGCTTTATAAATGCAAACATTGCCACAAGCAATTCACACTAAAAGCAGATATATCAGAAGTCGCTTATAATGATTATATCGCAAATTTAAATCTAAAATATCTATCTAAATTTAATAATTTATCTTCACGCACCATAAAATAGTCTTTATAAGGGTTAAACTGCTCAAATTTCAAAGGCTTTGACTTATACAACCAACACTGAATTTGAAATGCTTTTAAATAAATTTGAGCCCCAATTCAAAGATTTTTTAAACAAAAACTATAAACGAAAACGGCAAATCTTTTATACTCACAAACGCCTTAGAAGTGCCTATTTTAGCCTTAAAAGAAATATTTCTTTACTCTTTGCTTACAAGAATTCTTCGCTCGTGCCAAATACAAATAATTCTCTTGAAGCGAATTTCAACGATTTAAAGACAAAACTTAGAAACCATAGGGATTAAATTTAGCAAATAAAGAGAAGTTTATATCTTGGTATTTCTTTATCAAAAACAATCTCAAAAAATAGTATAATTGATAAAGTTTATCCTAAATTTGTCATTTAAGCCTAAAATTTATTTTTTTGCACTTCTTGTGTAATTTCTTTTGAAATCAAATCAACTTCGTTTGTAATTGAAAGTGTTTCATTTGTGATTAATACAT
>JAGAZK010000157.1 GCA_017940085.1 Campylobacter sp. | reverse complement strand
GAGTGCTTTAAATGATATTTTCAAAGAAGAAATTATTTTTGCTTGCACAAATTTAAATGACGATAAAAAAGGCGAAAAAGTCGTTATGCTCTATAGTGGCCAAATGAGTGAAAGCGAAGTTAATGAAAAAATCAAATCATCAAATTTGGCCCCAATTATGCAACCAAGCGTAATCAAACAAGTAAGCGAAATCCCAGTTTTAGGCAGTGGGAAAATAAATTTCAAAGGCTTAAAAGATTTAGCTTTAAATTTGGGGTTGTGAAAGTTAATAAATTTGCAAGATAAAGAAATTTGCTTAAAAGTGTTTGTATTTCTACTAAATTTGCTCCAAATTTACTAACTTTTAATAACAAAATGGTAAAATCACGCCTTACTCAAATTTAGCCCCAAATTTGGACTAAATTTGAGTAAATTTAACAAAAAGATTTGCGAGATATTTTTTGCTTCACTTGTGTTTGCAACTGTAAGCAAAAGTTGTTTTGTAGAAAATATCTTATAAAAACAAAAAAATTCATTAAAAAGGAGAAATAGTGAAAAAATTAGTTTTAAGTGCGGTTTTAGCCACAAGTCTAGTAAGTGCCGTATCGGCACAAGGTTGGTTTGTAGGTGGCGAAGGTAATTATAATTTCAAATCAGAAATAGACATAACTCTCCCAAATGGAACATATAGCGTAAGTGATAGCACGCTTGCTATAGGTGTCAAAGGCGGATATGATTTTGATAATTGGAGAGTTTATGGCGCTTATATCCGCAACGCAAAATCATCAAACAAAGCAATCAGTGGCTCAAATAGTGCGAACTGGAAAGGTCAAGATTATATAATTGGAGCTGATTGGACGCCAAAAATAAATGTATTCAAACAAGATCTCAAAGCCATTGTTGGCGGTTTTGTAGGGCATTCTAATTTGGATACAAGCATTCGCTATGGTAGTTATTATTTGTCTTATGATGAAAACGGCTTTCTTTATGGACTTAGACTTGGTGGTATTTACCAATTAGCTAAAAGCCACGAAATTGAATTTGGTTTTAAATTTAGCCAAGCTTCATACGATATAACCTCAGGCTATGTTAGAGACGATATAGAACGCACAAATATGGGATTATTCGCAGGATACAACTACAAATTTTAATTTATAAATTTGGCTCAAATTTGAGCCAAATTTGCTCTCATTTTAAGACAAATTTACTCACAAAACCTAACAAAATAACAAAATTTTAACATTTATTTTACAAAACAAATCTACAATTTTGCAATTTTCAAAAAGGAGTTGTGATGATAAGCAAATTTAGCGTAGCTGTGGCTGTTGTGGTAGGTTTGGCAAGTAGCGTATTAGCTGATGGATTTTTTGTAGGTGGGCAATTAGGAATAAATTTCAAGCCTGTAAAAGCAGAAGAAAATGCTAAAATAACTTATTTGGGCACTTATTATACAGAGAGCGATTCTAAAATTACTCCATTTATGGGCGTTAAATTTGGCTACGATTTTGATTTATGGCGAGCTTATGGAGCTTTTAATTACAATAGTGGCACAGATTATGAATATTCTAGCAGAACAACTACCCAATATCAAAATTTTGAAATAGATAATGAGAGCCTAGATTTTGTAATCGGAGCTGATTGGACACCAGAGATAAATAGCAAATTTAAAATAGTTGTTGGACCTTATGTAGGGTATTCTGTATTAAATACCGATATGTCATATACTAATTCAACAAGCGGAATTATAAGCGAATTTGAAAGAACAATCAGGCAAAATGGTTTTGTTTATGGTGGAAAAATTGGTGGGATTATTACATTTGCTAGGCGTCATGAAATAGATTTTGGTGTCAAATATGATACCGTTAAATACGGCGATAAAGACGATATTATAGTATCATCTGACATTTCAATGAATATGAAAGGTATAAAAAGAAATAGCGTAGGACTATACGCTGGGTATAATTTTAAATTTTAAATTTGTCAAAATTTGGGCTACTAACTTTGATTAGCCCAAATTTACACACAATTCAAGAAAATCTATCTCATTTTGTTAGCCACTGCTTTGCTAACATCGACTTAAGCGACAGCGAAGTATCTAAATTTGCGTAAATTTAATCAAATTTGCTTTAAATTTATTCAAATTTTCTCCCAAATTTACTCAAATTTTAAATTTTTTCAAAAAATTTCAAAAATTTAACGCAATTTAAGCTAATTTTAATGGGGGGGGGTAGAATAATACTTTGAAAATTACTAAATTTAGTAAATTTGAGTTTAAATTTAGCTGTCATACTGAGCCTTTGGCGAAGTATCTTAAATTTGGTGAAAAATTTAGTAGTAAATTTATTTCAAAGGAAATATTATGAAAAATCGTAAATTTGGTGGCAAAAATGCCGTTTGTAAGAGTAAATTTAATAAATTTGCTCTTGGTGCAGTATTGGTAAGCAGTATAATCAGCAGTGCGTGTGCTAATGGTCTTTTTATCGGAGCTGATGGCGAATATAATTTTAATTCAAAATATAATTTTAAATATAAACTAATTGAAAATGGAATAAATATTAATACATTGTCCGATAATTACAAAGATAGCTCTTTTGGAATTGGGCTTAAATTTGGTTATGATTTTGATTTATGGAGAATTTATACTAAGTTTAATGCCGTTTTAGGAGCAAAAGATAAGCAACAATTTTATGCTGCTACTGAAACACAAGAATACAAATGGGATACTTATAATTTAATTGTCGGCGGGGATTGGACGCCTAAATTTAATCTTGCTGGGCTTGATTTTAAAGGAATTTTGGGAGCTTTTGCTGGTGTTTCAAATATTGTTTTAGAAGATAATTTTCAACACCCTTCTGGTTTTAATAATTTAAAAACTAATTATGGTGGCTTTATATATGGAGCTAAAATCGGCGGTATTTATGAAATAGATCAAAATAATGAGATTGAGTTTGGCTTTAAAATAGATCAAACAAATTTTGATCAAAATCAAGAAAATACTGCCACAATAGGAATTATAAGACAAGAAACCAAACACAAGATTACGAATATGGGAGTGTTTGTAGGATACAACTACAAATTTTAGTTTTAAGACTTTGGCTTTTAGCGATTATTCGTATTGCAAGGGATTTTATTTTTCCCAGCTCGGCTAAATTAAATCAAAACTTTTGGCGATTACTGCGGTTGCGGACCGCCCCTTTTTGCAACCGCCAAAAGATTTGATATACTCCACACAATTCAAGGAAACCTGTCTCGTTTCACTCGCCACCGCTTCGCTTGTTTTCAAGGAAACATCGGCTAACGCCGACCGCTTCGCTTGTTTTCCGCTTCGCTAGAAATGTCGGACTTCGTCCGAGCGTTTCACTCATTTTGCTCTTGAATATTTTAAAAATACGGCGAATTTTAAAAAATACTGCATTTTTTTGTCATACTGAGCGAAATGAAAAACCTACTAAGTAAATTTACTCACAAATTTAATTAAATTTTATTGTATTTATAGACAAAAATTTCTTGCGAAATCTGCTTAAGATTTGGAAAATTAGAAGCAAAAATAAGCTGCGAAAATTTAGCCAAAAACCGTAGCTTTAAAGCAAGGATTTTTAGATTATTAGGGTTGTGTAGAAAATTTCTTGCAAAAACAGAACAAATTTAGTTCATTAAACAAGAAATTTTCAAACTCCCTAAAAATAAAAATCTTTTTATCTGAGATATTCAATTACTCCAAGTGCTGCTGTAGCACCATCTGCTGCTGCACAAACTACTTGTTTTGGTGCATCTTGTCTCAAATCACCTGCTGCAAAAAGTCCAGCTACGCTTGTTTGCATTTTAAGATTTACTTTTACTTGGCCACTTGGAAGAATTTCGCAAATCGGATTGTTTTGTTCATCAAAAAGCACTGAATTTTGCACATCAAGTCCTACGAAAGTAAAGACTCCAGGCACTTGCAAATCTCTAATCTCACCGCTATTTGATTTTATTTTCAAGCCAGTTAAGCCGTTTTTTTCATCTCCATAAGCTTTGTCTATGTTTGAGTTTAAAATAAGCTCGATTTTTGGATTGTTTTTGACCTTTTCTACGACAACTGGAGCAGCTTTGCTAAATTCGCCTCGTCTGTATATCAAATACACTTTTGAGCAAATCTCACTCAAATATAAAGCTTCTTCTAGTGCCGTATTTCCGCCACCCAAAACTGCTACTTCTTTGCCTTTGTAAAAAAATCCATCACAAGTCGCACAAGTGCTAACGCCTTTGCCAAAAAACTCATCTTCACCTTTAAAATTAGCCCTTCTTGGCTTAGATCCTGTGCAAACAATCACCGCTTTTGCACTCTCTTTAGTGCCGTCTTCAAGCAAAATTTCAAAAATTTCGCCATTTTTTCTGACTTTTTGAATTCCAGCCATTTTGATCTCAAGCCCAAATCTTGTGCATTGTTCGCTCCAAGGCTGCATAAAACTAATACCATCTTGGACTTGCGGGACTCCTGGATAATTTTCCATTTCAGAGCTACTTGTAATTTGACCGCCAGGCATTCCTTTTTCAAACATCACGACATTTTTAAGTCCGCCTCTAGTCGCATAAAGTCCTGCTGCAAGTCCTGCTGGACCTCCACCGATAATTGCTAAATCAAGCATTTGTATCCCCCTAAATTTACTTTATTCATCAAATTTATTAAATTTAATCAACAAAATAAGGGGCAAATTTGCCCCTAAAAATTATAAAAGCGAATTGATTTTGTCTGAGATTGCTACTTTTGATTGAGCACCAATCATTTGATCTACTACTTGCCCGTCTTTGATAAAAAGCAAAGTAGGAATAGATCTAACGCCAAATTCAACCGCTAAATCTTGAGCTTCATCGGTATTAATTTTGCAAATTTTGGCTTTGCCGTCAAAATCATTTGCAAGCTCTTCAATTACAGGAGCAAGCATTCTGCAAGGTCCGCACCAAGGTGCCCAAAAATCAACCAAAGAAACTCCATCTTTAGTAGTAGCCGAAAACTCGTCTTTATTGACGATTTCTATATATTTTCCCATTTTGTTCTCCTTTTTTTAAAATTGCGTAATTATATTTTTGAATTTTAAATTATTAGTTAATAATTTTTATAAACTAATATTTTTTATATGTTGAATTTTATCTTTTTCAACACATATAATATCTATCTCATAATCGCTCTCAAAGCCATTTTTCATAAAAAAATAATTTATTGTTTTTAAAATTTTGTCAAATTTAGTTTTAGTAAGCCGATAAACAGCTTCATATTCGCCAGAAGTCGCCTTAACTTCAATAAAATGCAAAATCTCACTCTTTTTGGCTATTATGTCAATTTCACCAAATTTAGAGCGAAAATTTCTTTTAATTATCTCAAAATCATTGTTTTTTAGATATTTTACGGCTTTATCTTCGCTTTTAAATCCAAATAAATATTCTTTTAAGCTCACTTTTCAATTCTCATCATAAAAGGCTCACTTTTGACAAAATCTTGTTTTGATATAAAAGAGATCGCTTTTTGCATATCGGATTCCAAACAAGTATGAGTTGTAAAATACAGCGTAGTAAAGTCATTTTCATTGATTCTTGGTTTTTGCAAAAAGCTATCGATTGAGAGATTATTTTGACTCATCAAATTTGCAATTTGTGCTAAAACTCCGACTTTATCAGCCACACTTAAACGCATATAAAATTTGGTTTGGATTTTTTCTTTTGGAAGTAAATTTAATTTAACAAGCTCATTTGGGGCTTTGTATCCTAGCATTGGGCTTTTGATTTGTCTTGCTATGTCAATAAGATCGCTTATCACTGCACTTGCTGTCGCATTTCCACCAGCTCCAGCTCCATAAAACAAATTTTCACCAACTGCATTGCCTGTTACGCTTATTGCGTTCATTACACCATCTACTTTGGCTATCATTTTATCTTTGGATAAAAGCACAGGCTGAACTCTTAATTCTACTTCTTTTTCGTATCTTTTGGCAATAGCAAGAAGTTTTATAGCATAGCCAAATTCGTTTGCAAAAAATATATCTTCAGAATTGATTTTTTCGATACCTTCTATTAAAATATCTTCAGGTTTGGCATTTACATTATATGCGATACTTGCTAATATCAAAAGCTTGTGTGCTGCGTCAAATCCACCTATATCAAATGTAGGATCTGCTTCTGCGTAGCCTAAATTTTGAGCAGTTTTTAGCACCTCATCAAATGGGAGTTCGTTTTTCATCATATTTGTAAGAATATAATTGCTAGTGCCGTTTAAAATACCCATTATTTTTTCTATTTTATTGGCACTCAAACCTTCTCTTAAAGCTTTTATGATAGGAATCCCGCCAGCCACACTTGCTTCATATCCAAAAGGAGTATCACCAGCTAAATTTTCAAGATCGCTTCTATGATATGCAAGAAGAGCTTTATTGGCTGTAACTACCGGCTTTTTGCGTTTTAAAATCTCACCAACTATCTTATATGGTTTATCAACTCCACCCATTAATTCTACAAAAACATCAATATCATCTCTATTTATGACGCTATCAATATCTGTAGTGAGTTCTAAATTTGAGTTTTTGTGCTTACTAAGATCTCTTACCACGCCAACAACTGGAATTATCGGCTCTCCAGCTCTAGCTGTGATTAAATTTTTGTTTTCTGCTAGGATATTTACGACCCCAGTCCCCACAGTCCCGACACCAAGAATAGCTATATTCATTATAATTCTTTCAAGTATTGCTTGATATTTCGTGCTGCTTGACGGATACGATTGTCGTTTTCTATAAGAGCAATCCTGACATATTTATCTCCAGCTACACCAAATCCACCACCTGCACTAACTGCGACTTTAGCTTTTGTTAGAAGTTGTTTTGCAAATTCGTTTGAACCTATATTTCCTACTTGCGGTGGAAGTTTCGCCCATGCAAACATACTTGCACGAGATTTTGCTATCTCCCAACCAGCAGCTCCAAAGCTTTCAACTAAAACATCTCGTCTATGCTCATACATAGCTCTATTTTCTTCTACGCAATCTTGCGGTCCATCAAGTGCGACGGTTGCAGCTACTTGAATAGGAGTGAACATTCCATAATCAAACCAAGATTTGATTTTTTTAAGAGCAAAAATTAGTTTTTTGTTTCCGCAAACAAATCCTACACGCCAACCTGCCATATTGTAGCTTTTTGAAAGCGTATAGCACTCCACAGCGACATCTTTTGCACCTTCAACTTCAAAAATGCTAGGTGTTTTATAGCCATCAAATCCAAGCTCAGCATAAGCAATGTCGCTAATAATATAAAATCTTTCTTTTTTTGACATTGCTACAAGTTTTTCATAAAAACTCTTATAGCAAATGACTGTGGTTGGATTGTGTGGGAAATTTACTACTACATATTTTGGTCTAGGAATGCTTTCATCAATGATATTTTGTAAATTTGCAAAAAATTTATCTTCATCAAGCTCTAAATTTTCATTATAATCCAAAGGCATTTTTACGACATTTCCACCAGCTAAAATAAATGCTTGAGTATGTATCGGATAAGCAGGATCAGGCACGACTGCTACATCGCCAGGGTTTATGATAGCAGTTACTAAATGAACAAAACCTTCTTTGCTTCCCATTACAGCGACTGCTTCGGTTTCTGGATCTAAATCAACATTATATTTTCTTTTATACCAATTACAAATAGCCAAACGAAGTTTATAAATACCTTGACTTACACTATATCCGTGATTTTTGTCTTTTTGTGCAGCTTCACAAAGTTTTTCTACTATGTGTTGTGGTGTAGGACCAGTTGGATTTCCCATTGATAGATCTATTATATCTTCTCCAGCTCTCCTAGCAGCCATTTTCATAGCTCCCATTTCAGCAAACGCATAATTTGGTAATCTTTCAATTTTATTAAAACGAATTTCATCAAACATTTTTAATCTCCTTAAATTTAATTATAAATTGCCAAAGCGGTATCAAAGTGCTAATTTGATACCGGTGGTCGCCAGATCTTTTAAATTTGTGAGTAAATTTATAATAAAAAACATTTTGTGCCTTAGTTTATTTCGATAATCAAGCCATGTTTTATATTTTCAAGCGTATAAATATCGCTAATCCTAATATAATAAGCATTTTTTGGAAGTTCAAAATTTACAAAATTTGTTCTTTTATCTTCTTTAATTTGTCTAATTAATGTCAAATCTTTATCAAAAATTTTTATTATAGGATGCCAATTATTTTGCCTATGGGACTGGATTGCTAGTGTGCTTTTGTTGTCAATTTTATAAAAAAATGCTTCTATTGGCTTGATAAATTCATCTTTTGATTTTGGCAATCTTTCAGTCAGCAAATAAGCATTTTCTAGATCTAGAGAATAAACAAATTCAAGCTCACTAGTTCTTGATATATTTTTTATAAAGGCTGAATTTCTAAGTAGAGCTTCATACAAACGCCCACTATCTACGATAGATTTACTAGCCACAGTTACGCTCCAGCGAGTTTTGCCATTTGCCATATCAAATCCCACACTTCTAAAATAAACATAACCCATATTTTTTAGAGCTTGAGAGACGATTTTGACTAATAACAAAGACTTCGCATCACTTTCAAAATTTAATCTCATAGTAGCCACATAATCTAATTCTAAATTTAAAAAAGAATAAGCAGTCAAAGTCTCGCTAATCTTTTGATAGTCCAAGTTTCCATACATATCCATATATTCATTTTGATTTGAAAAAATACCTTGCATTTTTTCATAATTTGTATTGTATATATCATCGCCTATCAAATTTCTCACATTTTCATGTAAATTTGCTCCAAAAGCACTACATACAAAAAGTAAAACAAATAAAATCCTTACCATTGACTTCCTTTGTTGAGCTGAACAAATTTATTAAAATCTATTTCTTGAATAAAGCCATTGTCTATATGAAATCTAATACCGCCATTATTGTTAAAATCTTTGTGAGTATCGCCATAATCAATAGAAAGCTCACCATGTCCTGTGAGTATGAGAGCAGTTTTGTTTAAATCTATCTCAATGCTATTTTTGACATACAAAGATTCTTTTTTCATTGTTCTTAGATCTTTAATACCAAGCCAAAGCATTTTTTTAGTGCTGATTTTTACGACTTTTGGCTCTTCTAATATAGGGACAACCGCTAAATTTGGAGTTTGCTCGATTGATGGCTGGATACTAGGAGTATTATTTTGATTTGTTTGAGCTGTTTCTTGAGCTAAAGGAGTGATTGTTTGATTGCTATCAGGAGCTATAGCTGATATAGTAGTATTTATTTCGCTTTCGTTGTTATCAGCGACTACAATTTCTTCTTTTTCACTTTCTTTTATATTTTTTTCTGCTTCTTCTATGATTGAATTTGTATTTTCTATGACATTTCTATTGCCAAATACAGATGAGACCATATCATCAAAATAATGAGACGATACAAACACATAACCACCAGCTATCAATGCTATTATTCCCACGACTATGGCAAATTTATAATTACTTTTGCTTTTTGGAGTGTATGATGGTAGCTTCGGATTGACACCAAAATGTTGCTCTGGCTCGACACTATTCATTTCAGCTAAATATGTTTTGTATTCTTCGCACCAAGAATCTAGATTTATATTAAATTCTCTTGAAATTATTTTAGCATAACCGAGTGCATTAGCTTTTCTTAGGTTTTCAAAATCTTTGTTAATCATATACTCAATATATACAGCCTCAATATGAGTAGATCTTGAAATCATCTCAACGCCAATTTCTCGCAACATCAATATTTCATTAGCCATTAATCATCCTATCAAACAAAATTCCAAACGCAACGCTCACATTTAAGCTATCCCAATCGCTACGCATTTCAATTCTAGCGATTTTATCGCACTTTTCAAGAGCTTTTTTGGGTATCCCATCGCTCTCGCTCCCCATTACTAACACAAATTTTTCAGCTTTTTTATTGATTTTAGATCCATTTGCATCTGCCGCATAAATCTCAAATCCGCTTTGTTTTAGTTCATTTAACGCACCAAGTCCGTCATCTACCAAAGCAATAGGCAATTCATAAGCCGCTCCACAACTAGCTCTCATAACTCCATCGATTGCTAAATTTTTAGCGACAATCACCAAACCATCTGCTCCCAAAGCATAGGCTGTGCGGATTATAGAGCCGATATTACCTACATCGCTAATGCCATAAAGCACGACTAAGCGATCGAGCGACTTTAAATCTGAAAATTTTGCCAATTCAAAATCTTCAACCAAAGCTAAAAAACCTTGATGATTACCGCCTCTAGCTAAAGCTTGGGCTTTTTTGAAATCTAGTTTTTCAATTTTTTTGCCATGTTTTTTAATCATATTAAATACTGATTTTTCCACATCTTTAGCTAAATATATAGTTTGTATTTGCTCAGAGTGTTTTTGCAAAACATGAAAAACTAATTGCTTACCAAAAATAATCATCGCCAAATATTACCAAAATACGCTTAAAAAAGAGCTTATTTTATTAAATTTGCATAGATTTTTTTTGGGTCTTCGCCAGTAATTTTTGAGAGTAATTTTGCTTTTTGTTTTGGGGGTAAATTTAAATCCATTATGTCTTTTGTAGTAATTTTTTCAGACGAACAAAAAGGCGATTTATCCACCACTACGCACCACTCACCATTTAAATTTGCTGTTTTTAAATCCTTTAAAACTTCGCAAATTTTGCCTTTAAATTTGGTTTCAAATTTTTTTGTAGCTTCTTTGATAGCAAAAATTTGTCTATTTTCATCAAATTTAGCCAGATTTTCTATCAAATTTAAAATTCTTTTTGGAGATTCGTAAATCACGCATGGATAAGGATTTTTCATCAAATTTTCAATCTCTAATAAGCGATTTTTGCCTATATTTGACAAAAATCCCAAAAACGAAAATTCTTTATTTATAATTCCACTTGCAGCAGCGCTCAAGATAGCAGCATTTGCACCAGGTAAAACTTCATAATTTATCCCATTATCCCACGCAAATTTAACTAAACTTACGCCTGGATCGCTAATACAAGGCATTCCAGCATCGCTCATATAAACACAAATTTTTTCATTAAACTGCGTTTTGTCAAATTTATCAAAAAACTCATTTTCATTGTGTGAATGCAAAGAGAAAAAGCTTTTTGGCGAAATTTGGAGATTAAATTTAAGATTTAGAAGTGAAATTAAACTCTTGCTTACCCTAGTATCTTCGCAAATCACAATATCGCAACGACTTAAAATATCCAAGCTTCTTTTTGTGATGTCCTCAAGATTGCCGATTGGCGTAGGCAAGAAATAAAGCAAGGAAAAGCCTTGCTAATTATTTCATATTGTATTTTTTCTTAAATTTATCTACTCTACCTGCACTATCAACGATTTTTTCGCTACCTGTGAAAAACGGATGACAAGCATTGCAAATATCAACTCTGATTTCGCTTTTGTTTGATTTGGTCTCAAAAGTGTTTCCACAAGCACATGAAACAGTGCAATCTACATATTGTGGATGAATTTCTTTTTTCATTGCTTACCCTTTTTTTGAAAATTAAGTCTGCGATTATATCTAAAATAATCTGAATTTTATTTTATATTTATTCAAACGCCCATATAAGCTTGAAAAATAGCATAATAACAACATAAAAGCAAAATCAAGCTTCCAAATGCCAAAAACGCCAAAAATAATAATAAAAATTTAAATGTGTGGTTTTATGGCTTTGAAGATTTAAATTTAATCACACTCAAAATAAAACAAACCCAAAAAATCACTAAAAACAAAATTATCAAATCCAAAAAATACGGATTATAATTAAACATTAAAGTTTGCAAAAATACAAGAAATTTAGTTGTGAGCGTTGTCTCGTAAGTCAAATTAATCCTTTAAATTTAAAACTTGCGAAATTTTGGTTTAAATTTACCAAATTTGGCAAGTTTTGGCGAACAAATTTACTAAATTTGGCAAATTTGTTCTGCGTAAATTCGCATAAATTTACGCAAATAAATTTAAAATTTACTCTACAACTCTACTTTCATCGGGATCCATTTCTATGATTTCCCAAGGAAGTCCTTGTTTGTTTAGCTCGTCCATAAAAGGCTTGGCGTCAAATTCTTCCATATTAAATACGCCAGCTCCCTTCCAAATGCCCTTTGCTATCATCATCGAGCCTATCATCGCAGGAACGCCTGTGGTGTAGCTAACGGCTTGTGCGCCAGTTTCTTTAAAGCACTCTTCATGGTCGCAAACATTGTAAATATAAACTTTTCGTGGTTTGCCATCTTTTATACCTTTTATTACGCAGCCGATATTTGTTTTGCCTTTTGTGCGAGGTCCTAGACTTGCCGGATCAGGAAGTAAGGTCTTTAAAAACTGAATAGGAACGATTTTCATGCCGTTATGCTCGACTTCGTCAATGCGTAGCATTCCGACATTTTCTAAGCATCTCATGTGGGTTAGATAACTTTGCCCAAAAGTCATAAAAAAGCGAATTCTTTTAAGCCCTTTTATGTTTTTTACCAAGCTTTCCATTTCTTCGTGGTAAAGCAAATAGCTATCTTTAACGCCGACTTTCGGATAGTCCCATTTCATCATTATTTCAAGTGGTTTTGTGGTAATCCACGAGCTATCTTCCCAGTAACGACCATTTGCGGATACTTCACGCAGATTTATTTCTGGGTTAAAATTTGTTGCAAATGCGTATCCATGGTCTCCTGCGTTGCAATCAAGTATGTCAATTTCATTGATTTCATCAAAGAGATTTTGCTGAGCATAAGCACAAAATACATTTGTAACGCCTGGATCAAAGCCGCTTCCAAGTAGTGCCGGGATTTTTGCCGCTTTAAAATCGTCATTTTTCGCCCATTGAAGTTTGTATTCAAAGTGTGCGGTATCCGGGTGCTCGTAATTTGCGGTATCAATATATGGAATTTTAGCTTTTAAACAAGCATCCATTAAAGTCAAATCTTGATACGGCAAAGCCACATTTAAAAGCAAATCGGCTTTTATATCTTTTGCGAATTTCGCCACGGCTTCGGTATCATCGGCATTGATTTTAGCCGTGTCAATCTCCACGCCAAGCCTTTCTTTTATAAATTTAGCTATTTCATCGCATTTGCTTTTGGTTCTACTAGCAAGAGTTATTTTTGTAAAAACAGCTGAGTTCATCGCACATTTTACGGTTGCAACTCTACTTACTCCACCCGCTCCGATAATTAAAATATGGCTCATAATTTCTCCTTTTTAGTTAAAATTGCGATTTTATCAAAATAGTGCTTAATAATTAAACAAATTTAATTAAATTTAAATGCTCTAATAATATTTTAAAGCCCAAAATTATGAGTATAACTCCACCTAGAATCAAAGCTTTGTTTTGTAAATTTTGACCCAAAAATTTACCAATTAGCCCAGCCCCAATACACAAAACAAAACAAACCACACCTATCATAAAAGCTGCAAATACGATATTTACACTCTCAAATCCAAGCGTAATTCCCGCAGCCAAAGCATCAATGCTCGTAGCAATTGCCCCTAAAATCAAAGTCCAAAAACCTAATTTAAAATCCATTTCTAGATGATTTTTGCTTTCTTTTATCATTTTAAAGCCTAAAAATACAAGTATAAAAAATGCAATATAATGATCAATCTCAGCAATAAATTTATAAAATCCAAGCCCAAAAAAATACCCCAAAACTGGCATAAAAGCTTGAAAAAATCCAAATATAAAAGCCATCAGGCAAATTGAGCTAAATTTTATTTGGGCGTGTTTGGTCGCATTTGCCATACAAACAGCTACGCTATCCATAGATAAAGCAATTGCAAGCAAAAACAAATACATTATTTTGATTTGATTAAATTTAATCCAAAAAAGCAAATCGTAGCTATCAAGATTATGGCTGCACCGCTACTAAGATTAAATTTATAACTCACCGCAAGGCCACTTACACAAAAAATAGCTGCAATTATTGATGATAAAATCATCATTACAGCTAAATTTGGACTAAATTTTTCAGCTATGAAAGGTGGAATTGTAAGCAAAGCAATTACTAAAATAAGTCCCACAATCTCTATACTAATCACCACGCAAAGTGCAATAAGCGTAGTCATAGTATAATACAAAAATTTAACTCTCACTCCGCGAAGTGCGGCAAATTCACTATCAAAACTCACTGCACAAATTTGAGCATAAAAAAACACGGCAAAAATTATAAAAATCAAGTCAATCAAACTAATAAAAACCAAATCCGAGCCAGAAACTGCAAGTATTGAGCCAAACAAATAGCTCATCAAATCTCCACTATACCCTGGACTTAAATCTATAAAAATAATCCCCACAGCCATTCCAAATGCCCAAATAGCACCGATTACACTATCTGTTCGCTCTTGATTTTTTAAACTCACAAAAGCTATGACTAAACCCAAAATTATCGCAAAAACTCCAGCACTTTGGAGCGGTGCAAGACCCAAAAAAAATGCAATCCCAATTCCGCCATAAGAGCCATGAGCGACACCACCTGCTATAAAAGACATTTTGTTTATCACACTCAAAGTGCCAATAATCCCACATGCAATGCTTATCAAAATGGCACCAAATATTGCATTTTGCATAAATTCATAGCTTAAAAACTCAAACATGCTTACTCCAAAATTCAGCCAATTCAACATCACAAAAATGTTCGCCCTTGTGTGCTAAGTGCTTGATTTGTTTTGGATCTGAGAGTTTGTAAGTATCATGCAAAACAAGCTCACGATTGATATAAGCAATTTTTTTGGCAAATCCCATAGCCATATTTATATCATGGCTGACCATCAAAATACCAATTCCGCTTTCATTTAATTCTCTTAAAAGTGAATAAATTTCGGTTTGACCCTTTGGATCTATACTAGCTGTAGGCTCATCTAAAATCAAAATCTTAGCTCCACTTGCTAAAGCCCTTGCTATGTAAATTCTTTGTCTTTGTCCGCCACTTAAATCACTTATTTTTTTGTTTGCAAATTCGCTCATACTGACTTTTTGCAAAGCTTCTAAAGCTAATATTTTGTCATTTTTATTATAAAAACCAAATGATTTAGAATTTAATCGCCCCATTAAAACTACACTAATTGCAGTCATAGGAAAAGCCGAATTTAGCGGAATATTTTGTGGGACATAACCAATAAATTTAGAATATTTTTTTGGATTTTCTCCGTTTATTTCAATGCTTCCATTTTTAAAATCCAAAAGTCCTAAAATAAGCTTTAAAAGTGTGGATTTTCCGCCACCATTTGGTCCAATTATGCACAAAAAATCATCGCTTTTAAATTCCAAATTTATATTTTGCAAGACAGGCAATTTCGCATAACTAAAGCTCAAATTTGATATTTTTATATTCATTTTAGAGCTTTAGATATTGAATTTATTATTTGTTCCATATTTTCTCGCCAATTTTTTGGCAATTCATCGATAGCGGCGACTACTGCACCGCTTTGCTGGGCTATTAGTCTAGCTGATTTTTGCGAAAAATGTGGCGAAACAAATATAATCTTAGCATTATGTTCTTTTGCTTTTTTAATCAAATTTGCCAAATCTGCTGGTTTTGGCTCTTTGCCATCAATCTCAACTGCAATTTGATTGAGATTGTATCTTTTGGCAAAATATCCCCAGCTTGGGTGATAAACTATAAAGTCGCGTGATTTTAAATTTGATAAACTATCTTTTGCCATTTTGTCAATCTCATCAATTTGTTGTTTAAATTTATTTAAATTTGTAGCGTAAATTTCAGCATTTTGTGGAAATTTATCGCTCAAAGCCAAAGCAATATTTTCAGCCATAGTTTTTACTAAAACTGGATCAAGCCAAATATGCGGATCTAATCCGCTATGATCGTGATTTTCGTGATGATCGTCATCATCGTCATCATCGTGATTGAGATGAATTTTTTGTATATTTTTAGCAGTATCGATGATAATTAAATTTTTGAATTGTTTTTCAAATTTAGGCAACCAAACTTTTTCAAACTCAACTCCCACAGCAAAAAACAACTCACTTTTTGACAATTTTGCAATTTGTTCTGGTCTTGGCTCGTAAGAATGCGGATTTGAACTAGCTACAATGTTGATTTCTACGGTATTTTGCGAAATAATTTCTACAAAATTACCAATCGGAGCAATACTCGCACTTACAATCGGCTTAGTCCATGCCACCGCACAGCAAAAAGCAAGTAAAAATATCTTATTCATTTTCCACCTTTTTTGATAAAACACAATTATATCAAATAGAGCTTATTTTTACTTAATCTACAAAATCATTATAAATAAAGATAGTTTTAGCAAATTTTGGTTATTATAGTCCAAATTTTTGAGAAAATCAGGGTTTTGTATGCATATTGTCAAATTTGCTCTTTGCTTTGTGATTTTTGTTTCGTTTTTGGGTGCAAATGATAGGATTTTCACACCTATAACAAACGAAATAGATTATGATGTAAGCAAAGCAATGCTAGGCAAAAAACTATTTTTTGACCAAAGAATAAGCAAAAGATCAATGTCTTGTGAAAATTGTCATCATTTAGCCAGAGAAGTTACGGGCACAAGTCATTGGAGATACCCAAATCCAAGCACTATTTTAAACGCATCATTAAACAAAATGTATGGAAGCGCTGGTGAGCATACAAATTTAAGAGATTATATTAAATTTAAAATCCAATCACCAAAAGGTCTTGGCACTCAAACACACGAACTAATAAACCGTATCAAAAAAATCCCAGATTATGCAAATTTGTTTGAAAATATTTATGGCTCAGGAGCTAATGTAAAATTTGTCCAAGATGCTATTGCAAATTTTATCCAAGCCCTAAAAACACCAAGTAAATTTGATGATTATTTATTAGGAAACAAAAACGCATTAGCATCAGACGAAAAAGCCGGTTTGAAATTTTTTAGGAAATCTTGCATACCTTGTCATAATGGAGTAAATTTGGGCGGAAATTTGATTATCACTCAAACAACAAGCGGAAAAAACGCTTATCAAAAAGTCCCGATTTTAAGAAATATATTAAAAACAGCTCCATATTTTTATAATGGCAGTGCAAATACAATAAAAGAAGTGTTTATTTTGCTTGCAAACAAAGACATAGTAGTCAAACACAAAGAAATAAACGGAGATGATTTAAAAAATTTAATGGCTTTTTTAGAAACACTTAATGGCAAAACGCCGGAGATTTTGAAATGAAAAAAAACAAAACCAGATTTATTCTTACTTGTTTGCTTGCTTTTAGTATTTTTTTGAGTGCATTTTATATAAGCCAAAACCTAAAACAAATCAAAGAAATTCATAGAGATAAATTAAATGTTTTGGGGATTTATAGATTATCGAGCGAAGTAGATTCATTTATCCAAAAAGAAATTTTTACAATCAATTATGATGAAATAAACTCAATCACTTCAACTCTAGATGAAATCAAACACACAACAAGAAGAAGCAATATTAGTGATGATTTTGGAGTTAGGCTCAAAAACTACACACAATTTCAAGAACTAATCGCTTTAGTTGATGAAAAACTCAGACTAACAGAAGAAATAAAATCACAAAAATCTCAAATGTATGATTCTCTAATTTATCTTAGTGATAATATGTCATTTCTCACAGATACAAAAACACCTAGTAGCTTATATGCAAAGCTGATTTTATACAGGCTTGGCGTGTTTGATGATGAAAGTGATTTTGTGATTGAATTAAGCAATGCTCTTGAAGAACACCAAGATCATTCTAAATTTGATTTTATATTTT
>JAGAZK010000156.1 GCA_017940085.1 Campylobacter sp. | reverse complement strand
CAGAAAGCACTCGGCCCTCATATGATTATTTACCAGCTCCAGATGAAGTTCCTGACATCAAAGGCTTAGATGATAATGACAACGAAATAAGCGTAAAAAGCACAGATAACGGCGAATTTGCTGGTCTTGCATTTAAAATTGCAACTGATCCATTTGTCGGACAAATCACATTTATTAGAATTTATCGTGGTGTTTTAGAAAGCGGATCGTATGTATATAACAGCGTAAAAGGCAAAAAAGAAAGAATTGGTAGAATTCTTAGAATGCACTCAAACAAAAGAGAAGAGATCAAAGAACTTTACGCTGGTGAAATCGGTGCTTTAGTCGGTCTTAAAGACACTCTTACAGGCGACACTCTTACAAGCGAAAAAGAGCATGTAATCCTAGAAAAAATGGATTTCCCTGATCCAGTTATCAGCGTAGCAGTTGAGCCAAAAACAAAAGCCGATCAAGAAAAAATGAGTATTGCATTGCAAAAACTTGCTCAAGAAGACCCATCATTTAAAGTCAGCACAGATGAAGAAAGCGGTCAAACTATTATCAGCGGTATGGGCGAACTTCACCTTGAAATCATCGTAGATAGAATGTTTAGAGAATTTAAAGTCGAAGCAGAAGTCGGCAAACCACAAGTCGCTTATAGAGAAACAATCAAAAGTTCAGTCGAACAAGAACACAAATACGCCAAACAATCTGGTGGTCGCGGTCAATATGGACATGTATTCTTGCGAATCGAGCCAAGAGAGCCAGGAAGCGGATTTGAGTTTGTCAATGACATCAAAGGTGGCGTAGTTCCTAAAGAATACATTCCTGCGGTAGAAAAAGGTTGTCAAGAAGCATTGCAAAATGGTGTTTTGGCTGGGTATCCTGTAGAAGATATTAAAATTACGCTATTTGACGGAAGTTATCACGAAGTAGATAGCTCTGAAATGGCATTTAAACTTGCTGCTTCAATGTGTTTTAAAGAAGGTGCTAGAAAAGCAAATCCAGCTATTTTAGAGCCTATGATGAAAGTAGAAGTTGAAACTCCAGAAGAATATATGGGTGATGTCATTGGAGATCTCAACAAACGCCGTGGTCAAGTCAATTCAATGGACGAAAGAGGTGGCAATAAAATTATTTCAGCGTTCTGCCCACTTGCAGAAATGTTTGGATATTCTACTGATTTGCGTTCTCAAACACAAGGAAGAGCGACTTACTCAATGGAATTTGATCACTACGAAGAAGTTCCTAGAAATGTAAGCGAAGAAATCATCAAAAAACGCAATGGCTAATTCATAAATTTGGCGGTATTTTCCGCCAAATTTGCTTTTATTTTTCAAATTTATTTATTATTGTCCTTGTAGCTCAGCAGGATAGAGCGCAAAATTCCTAATTTTGAGGCCACAGGTTCGAATCCTGTCAGGGACGCCATAAGGCAAAGTCTCATAAATTTAACCAATCAAAATCACTTTTGAAAATTATCTATAGATAATAAATTTGCTCTAAATTTGACTAAATTTAATCAAATTTCATAAATTTCTCACTAAATTTTCTCTCATTTAACTTGATTTGTTTTTTTTTTTTTGTATAATTTGCCAAATATGACAAATAAAGGAATAAATTTGGAGAATAAAAAAATATATGATATTTTATACATTTTTAAAATTTCTATTACTTCTTCTGCTTTATTGATGATTATATTTGCATATT
>JAGAZK010000155.1 GCA_017940085.1 Campylobacter sp. | reverse complement strand
CTTTTAGCATTTTATCAGTGTTAAATTTAGTCGTTTTTAGCATTTCATTTAAAATCACAAGCGAATTTTTAGCTTGTTCTACACTATCAAAAACGCCAACTTTATCTTCTTGCATGTCTTTATTGTATGCCAAAGGAAGCCCTTTTATCACAGTTAGCAAAGAAATCAAATTTCCATAAACCCTGCCCGTTTTTCCCCTAATGAGTTCGGCGACATCGGGATTTTTTTTCTGTGGCATTATGCTTGAACCGGTGCTAAATTTATCGCTTATACTAATAAAACCAAATTCGCTCGAACTCCACAAAATAAGCTCTTCGCAAAGCCTTGAAGTATGAGTAAAAATAACGCTTATGTTAAATAAAATTTCAAGTGCAAAATCCCTATCGCTAACGCCGTCCATAGCATTTGATAAAGGTGCTTTAAAAAACATCAAATCAGCGGTTTTGTTTCTATCTATTTTGTGTGGCGTTCCAGCTAACGCAGCACTTCCAAGCGGTGAAAAATTGTTTCGTTCATAACTTGAAATTAGGCGTTCATAATCCCTTTTAAACATAAAAGCATAAGCTAAAAGATGATATGCTAGGCTTACTGGTTGAGCGTGTTGTAAGTGCGTGTAGCCCGGCATCAAAGTGTTTAAATTTGCTTTTGCGATCTCATTTAGCGAAGTAATTAGATTTAGTAAAAGCTCAGAAATCTCTAAATTTGATTTTAAAACAAATCTCCTAAAATCAGTGGCAACTTGATCGTTTCTGCTTCTTGCGGTGTGGAGTTTGCCACCTAGTTCTGCTCCAATTATCTCACCAAGGCGTTTTTCAACCGCCATGTGAATATCTTCATCACTAATTTTTATCTCAAATTTACCGCTCTCAAACTCTTTTAAAATTTGCTCCAAGCCTTTTATGATTTTTTTGCTTTCATTTTTTGTGATAATCCCGCAATCTCCAAGCATTGCCGCATGTGCAATGGAGCCTGTAATATCTTGCCAATATAAATTTTTATCAAATTCAATCGAAGCGTTAAATTTCTCTAAAAGTTCGCTACTAGCTTCGCTAAATCTACCTTCCCACATTTTTTTCATCGTTTTTTCCTTTTGTAAAATAAAACAAACATCATCAACACAAAAGATACAACACAAGCTATTATTATTTTTAGCCTAAAATTTCCAAACTCCAAAGAATCTTTTGTCAATACTGCTGTGATTTGAGTGCCTGTATCGGTTTTGATCTTGACTGAACTCCCGCTAAATCCATTAAATTTAAGTCTTATTAAATTTGTATCAATTTTGTTGATTTTGACATCTGTGAGCATATTATTTTGATAGCTAAATGATTTAAACACATCATTGCAATTTTTTGGAATAAAGAAAATATCGTATTCTTTGTCTGGCTCAAACGCTAAAACATCACCATTTTTGACATTAAAATATTCAAATTCTGGCGTTTTTGTCGTCCATTTCCATGAAATTTCCTTTTTTTCTCCATTATAAAGATAAGTAAAAACAGCTTTGTATTCTTTGGCAAATTCAAATACTTTTGTAGAAAATACAGCAAATTGCTTATCGTTAAATTTCAAATTTGAATCATTTAATTTAGTTAAAATAATGGTATCATCTAGTTTGTTGCCATCTAAAAAAAGCTCAAAATCAAGCATTTGTATATCGCTAGAGTTTTTATTAAACTCTATACTCGCTGGATTTGAAGCGATTTTGCATTCTGGGAGCGGATTTGGTATTTCATTGCTAAAATACGCTTTTGCAGATATGTTGCTAGGAAATACGATATAATCAATATTTTGAACAAACAAATCAAAATTTTCTTTTTTTATTTTGGCTTTTTCGTCTTTGCAAATTTGTTCATAATAAAAACCGCTTGTAATCTCGTCTCCACCTTGCATACAAGCTAAATTTAATCTATTATTTCCTAAATTATACACATAAATGTTTGATTTATCGTCAAATGCGTATCCTGAGCCGATTTCATCTAGTTCGTAGTTTAGAAATATAAATCTATGATAAATCGCACTCAAAAGGTCATCGATTGCCATTTTGGCGTTAATTTGATTTTTTGAAAAGCCTTCTAAGACCAAATTTGAGTGATAACCAGCTTTTGTGGCTCTTTTGCTTGGTGTTATTTCAAAAAACTCTTTTAAATTTAGATCTTCTTCGTGAGATATAATGTCGTTTGCTAAAAGATAATTAGCGTGATTTTGCGCACTTGTTTGGAGATTTGAGTTTTGTTTAAATGTGCTAAGATTGTGGATTTTGCGTATTTCATTGAGATAATCCAAATCATCAAATTTAGTAAATTTGCTAGTAATTGGCTCATTTGGTTGGATTTTATCACCATAATCTTCAAAAACAAAAAGAAGATAAAAATTAATAAATAAACAAACGCAAAATATAATTACTAAACTAGACTTTAGGACCAGCTTTAGCATATTCTACGCCTTCACTAACATCTTCATAGCGTTTGAAATTTTCTACAAACATTTTGGCTAATTTATCTCTACTTAGCTCAAATTCAGTTTTATTTTCCCAAGTGTTTATAGGATTTAAAAGCCTAGTTTCTACGCCATCAAGTGCTTTTGGAATAGCTAGATTAAATTTATCAAAATTTTCAAATTCGCAATTTTTAATACTTCCATCAAGTATAGCATTTATACAAGCTCTTGTAGCTTTTATGCTCATTCTTTTGCCTACACCATAAGCACCGCCGCTCCAGCCTGTATTTACTAAATATACGCTAACTTCGTGCTTATCGATTTTTTCACCCAAAAGTCTTGCATAAACAGTTGGGTGCAAAGGCATAAAAGGCTCACCAAAACAAGCACTAAAAGTCGCAACTGGCTCAGTAATGCCTCTTTCTGTCCCAGCTACTTTTGCAGTGTATCCGCTCAAAAAATAATACATCGCTTGTTCTTTTGTAAGTTTTGCAACTGGGGGTAAAATACCAAAAGCATCAGCTGTTAGGAAAATAATGTTTTTTGGGTGTCCTGCTTTTAGGCTTGGTTCGTGATTTACGATATGTTCTATCGGATAACTAACTCTTGTGTTTTCTGTCTTAGAAGCATCTTTATAATCAACAACGCCGTTTTCATCATAAACTACATTTTCTAAAAGTGCGTTTCGCTTGATAGCAGCGTAAATTTCAGGCTCACTAGCAGGGTCTAAATTTATACATTTTGCATAACAACCGCCTTCAAAATTAAACACTCCTTCATCGTCCCAGCCATGCTCATCATCGCCGATTAAGGCTCTATTTGGATCTGTTGAAAGTGTGGTTTTGCCAGTTCCTGAGAGTCCAAAAAATAGTGCCGTATCGCCGTCCTTGCCGACATTTGCAGAGCAGTGCATTGACATTTTGCCTTGAAGTGGGAGCCAGTAATTCATCATAGAAAAAATACCTTTTTTCATCTCTCCGCCATACCAAGTCCCGCCAATTACGCCGATATTTTCTTCTACGCTAAATATTACAAAAACTTCTGAGTTAAGTCCGTCTTTAGCATACTCGTCATTTACGCATTTACAAGCATTATAAACAACAAATTCAGGCTCAAAATTTGCTAATTCATTTTCATTTGGGCGAATAAACATATTTTTTACAAAATGTGCTTGCCATGCCACTTCAGTTACAAATCTGACGCTTTTTCTACTTGCTAAGCTAGAGCCGCAAAACGCATCTTGGATATAAATATTTTTGCCACTGAGTTGATTTTTGGCTTTTTTGAGAAGTTTTTGAAATATTTCATCATTGATTGGGTGATTAATTTTGCCCCATGAGATATATTTTTGGCTTGGATCTTGCTTGACAAAATACTTATCTTTTGGACTTCTGCCTGTAAAAATGCCAGTATCTACCGTAAATGTACCATTGCTTGTAACTTTTCCTTCATTATTTTTGACTTCGTGATCAAAAAGTTCGTCATAACTAATGTTGTGATAAATCTCTTTAATGTCTGCTAGACCTAGTTCATCAAGCTTATTTACCATAATATATCCCTTTGGAAAAAATTTGTATAAGTTTAAT
>JAGAZK010000154.1 GCA_017940085.1 Campylobacter sp. | reverse complement strand
CTCACCAAATTTAGTCTCACTAGCATCTGTGCTAAATCCACAAACTTCGCTAATTGCTGGTTCGTTTTGGATTTTTGCGTTTATAATATTTGCGAGATTTTCAATTCTCATTTAGCCAATAATCGCCCCATTTTTAACCACTTGCATAGTGCTAAGAAGCGTAAGAGATCCATCTTCAGCACTTAAAATCATACCTTCACTTAAATGTTTGAAAATCTTTGCTGGTTTTAAATTTGCCAAAACACAAACTTGTTTGCCAACTAAATCACTAGGATTATAGTATTTAGCGATACCACTTATAATTTGGCGTGGTTTATCTTCGCCTAAATCAATGATAAATTTCAATAATTTATCGCTACCTTCTATATTTTGACACTCTAAAACCGTCCCTACTTTGATAACGCACTTTTTAAAATCATCAATTTTAATCTCATCATCTTGTTTTGGCTCAATTGCTTGAATTTGCGGTGCTTGCATAAGCTCAGATTCTACTTTTACGAAAAGTGGCTGAGTTTGGTTAGAATTAAAATCCAAAAGCTCGTTTTTCTCAATAATTTTTGTATAAATTTCAGTATTTATTTCAAATCCGAGCGTTTTTGCGATTTTTATAGAAGTTTGTGGCATAGCTGGAGACAGCAAAACTGCCACTTTAGCAAGTAAATTTGCACACAAAGCCACTAAAGCATTTGCTTCATTTGTTTTATTATTTTTTATCAAATTCCAAGGCTCATATTTGGTAATAGCACCATTTGCTATAGCCAAAACTTTCCATAATTCTTCTAAATATCTGCTAGTTTGGATCTCTAAAATAGAATTAATTGCGTTATTTAGATGAGTTTGAGCTAAATTTAATTCATCTTGATACAAATTTGAAACCAAATTTGATTTAATTTCAAAATTTGAATATTTTGAACTCATTCCTACAATTCGGCTTAATAAATTTCCCAAATCATTGCAAAGTTCGCTATTTATGCGATCAATCATAGCTTTTTGCGAAAAATCGCCGTCCCCACCAAATGGAACTTCACGAAGCAAAAAATATCTAAATTGCTCAAGTCCATAAGCATCAGATACTTCTTTTGGATTTACGACATTGCCTATGCTTTTGCTCATTTTTTTGCCATCTCTTGTCCACCAACCATGAGCTGCTATGGTATCAGGAAGCTTGAGATCCAAGCTCATCAAAAACGCTGGCCAATAAACTGCATGAAATCTCAAAATATCTTTACCTACTAAATGAAGTCCCCAGCTATCCCAAAAGTCCATTTTAAGCTCATTGTCTAAAAATCCAAGAGGACTAATATAACTAAACAAAGCATCAAGCCACACATACACAACATGTTTTGGTTCATTTAAATTTGGTGGCAATTTCACGCCCCATTCAAAACTCGTCCTTGTGATTGAAAGATCTTTCAAACCACCATTTACAAAGCTCACGACTTCATTTTTCTTACCCCAAGGCAAAATACATTTATCACTTTTATACCACTCTAAAAGTTTATCTTGATAAGCTGAGAGTTTGAAAAAATAGCTTTCTTCTTTGATAATTCTTGTTTTTTTGCCACAATCTGGACAAAACTCACCATCAATTAATTGATTTAACGGGAAAAAACTCTCGCAACTCACGCAATAATTGCCTTCATATTCGCCTTTGTAAATATCACCTTTTTTTAGCATTTTTTCAAAAAGTTTTTGGACACATTCACAATGCTTTTGATCTGTGGTGCGGACAAAATAATCATACGAAATCCCAAATTCATCCCAAAGAGCTTTAAATTTAGCACTAACTTCATCTGCATATTCTTGCGGAGTTTTGCCACGAGATTTAGCAGCTTCTTGGATTTTTTGACCATGCTCGTCTGTGCCAGTAACCAAAAATACCTCATCTCCTCTTAAACGATGAAATCTTGCAATAGTATCAGCAATAATAGTCGTATAAGCATGTCCGATATGTGGAATATCATTGACATAATAAATTGGTGTTGTTAAAAATCTTTTCATCTCTTTCCTTTAAAAATCAAACTCTCCGCCTCTGCCTTCGTTCATTTTCTCATAAGTAGATCTGACAAAATCATGACGAATTTGGCATGTAAAAAATAGTTCGCAATCCATGCAACTATCTGTTTGATTGGAGTTTTGACATTGTTTTAATTTTTGTTTATTTACATCAAATTGCATTACAACAAAATCCTTGATTTTTTGGCATCTGCTTACCATAGAACAAGCATTACAATTTTCATTTTGACCATGTTCTATTTGACAAGAGCGAATATTTTGTAAATTTTGTTCAAATTTACTTAAATCAAGATCAAATTCTTTTAGTTCGCTCATTTGCCCAAAACCTTGTTGATTTCATATTTTGAGCCAAAATAACAAGGCGTTGTTTGATGAGTAGTTTTAAGCTCAAGCTCTAACAAACTATCATTTTGCCCGTCTGTCGTGGCTCCACCAGCTTTTTGGAAAATAAAAGCAAACGGCAACACTTCAAAAGCCATTCTAAGCTTACCATCAGGGCTTTTAGGAGTAGCT
>JAGAZK010000153.1 GCA_017940085.1 Campylobacter sp. | reverse complement strand
TGTCTCCCTTATCGTTCCAATTTTACACTTATCGCTGTAAGCGTAAATAAGATTTGTATTTTGCATATAAATTTTAGCCGGTTTTATAAGTTTGCTAAGTCTTTTGGAGCTTCCACCTATCATATTTATGAGATTTGCGTCGTTTAGATACGAAATATAATCATAAAGTTTTGCCCGACTAATCTGAGCTAATGCTGCAATTTTTGTGTAATTTACTTCAAACGGCTCACTTTGGCAAATAACTTCAAGTAACTTTTTTAGCTTGTATGTAAATTTTTGCTCCACTAAACCAAGTGCCGTCAAATCAATGTCGACAGTCAAATTTATCGTATTTAATAAGCTTTCATAATACGAAGTGCTTTTGCTAAAATAAAATGGATAAAAGCCAAATTTGAGATATTTTTTAAATTTGCTTTGATCGATTTTTATATCTTTGGCTATAAATGTATGATTTTCTAGCAAATTTTGCAGCTGAAATTTTTCAAATTTGCTTTTTTCAAAAATTTCCAAAAACTCCCTAAAACTAAGCCCTTCTAGCCTAAACATACTCACTCGCCTAGATAAATCAGCTTTTGCATTTAGTAAGGCAAGTGCCGAAGAGCCTGTAAAAATCACTTTTAAATCGCTCATATCGTATATTGTTTTTAGGTGTGGTGCAAACTCTGGGTATTTATGCACTTCATCTAAAAGCAGATATTCGCCCCCGCTATCTGCAAATTCAAATGCAAATTCGCTCAAATCAAAAGAACTTAAAAACGGATAATCTAGGCTTATGTAAAGTGCTTTTTTGTCAAGACTATTAAGCTCCGTTAGCCTTTGAAAAAGCATTGTTGTTTTACCAACTCCCCTGCTCCCGATAATTCCGATAAGTTTTTCATCAAAATTTATTTCATCATAAAGGTATCTTCTGTATGTAGTTGTAAAGTTTTTTAAAAATCTATCTTGATATTGTTTGATGGTTTTTAGCATATTTATTCCTTTTGTTAGTGTCTATATACATTTACAAAATAATTGTAGCAATATTTTTAAAAAGTGTCAATGGCTATGAACATTTACATTATGATTTTTAGTTGAAATCTTATTACCAACTCTATCTACTAAAAAATTTATAAAGTGTATTTTTAATATATGAATTTTAAGTGTATTATTTGTTATCCTTATTTGCGTAACCTTTGTGTTAAACTAGCTCAACCATCTAAGCTACAAAGAGTTTAATATGAAAGGCAAATTCAACTACAAACTTTTAAAAAGAATTTTAAAAGATAGAAATTTAACACAATTTGATTTATTAAATCAGCTTTATGATCTCGGTATAGAAATGCAAATAGATACTATAAAATCGTGGTTTAGAAAAGATGACAAAACAAGAAATACTCCTAAACTTTCAACTATACAAGCATTAGCAAAAATTTTAGACATAACAATAGATGAGCTAATAAGCGACGGAGATGAAGACGAAAACAATGATAACATAAGTATCAGGGGCGATAATAATATAACAAATAATAGCAATTTTACTCAAAACCAAAATATAAGTGGCAACAACAATGTCATATTCGCAGGAAATGATTGTGATGGAACAAATACAAGCGAACGATTATCTAGTAGGACTGTGCGTAAATTTTTGGATCTTTACGCAGAATATGGCAATGATAAAATGCTATTGCCACTCATCGAAAAACTTGAAAAAATGAAAGAAAT
>JAGAZK010000152.1 GCA_017940085.1 Campylobacter sp. | reverse complement strand
CTAAATACTCAAAACAATTCTGAGTTTGATGGTTTTTCATTCTCAGAAATCCAAAATAGTTCAAATTCACTTCAAATTTATGGGTGAATTTGCTCCAAAATCCGTATTTAGTGAGTAAATTTGATTAAATTTTTGGCGAAAGCGAGTAAATTTAGATATTTCGCTGTCCTTTGGCTACGCTCAAGGCTCTACTAAGTCATGACAAACAATGCTAAATAGAGCAAATTTGATTAAATTTACGCCCAAATTTGACTAAATTTGGAAGCAAATTTGCAAGTATTTTTGTCATTTTGAGCCTTTTAGGCGAAGAATCTAAAACAAATTCAAAAACAAGCCCCATAAATTCGCTTTAAATTTACTCAAAATTTCGTAGTAAATTTATTTGAGTAAATTTAATTAAATTTACTCAAAATCCGTATTTAGCGAATAAATTTAATCAACAAACTGCGTATTTGTAAATAAATTTGATTAAATTTAGGGTTAAATTTACTTCACTCCAAATGCACTATCAAATTTAGCGATTTTGGTTTTCTATCATTTGTCTAAGCAATCTTTTGCCTAGCTCGACTCCTGGTTGATCGTATGTATTTATACCAAGCATAAGTCCAGTGGCACTTGTAAGAAGCTCAAAATAATACACTAGCCACCCAGCATGCCATTCATCAAGCTTGTCAAGCGTGATAAAATCTACGCTTAAATTTTCGCTCATCAAAGCTTGAGCTGTGGCTTTGGCTTGAGTGTTTAAAATCTCGCCCATATCAAATCCGCCTACAAAATCAGTTTTTTCTATACCTTTGAGTGAAATTTGTGGGATTTTGGCATTTATATTGTGATCTTTGAGTATGATAAATGAGATTGTTTTGTCTTTGACACCTTCCATTATGAGCTGCAAAAACGAGTGCTGATCCTTGCTACCAATCAAGCCAATAGGAGTTAAGCCAACTCGCTTAAAGCCTCGTTTTTTGCCAAGACTTTCTGCCCAAAGCTGCACAAACCAATCATTAAAACTCGCTAGTCTTGCACAATAGCTAAAAACCACATTGATTTTAGCATGAATATGCGTAGCATAATGATAAGCTTTTTGCAAAATCGTATCATCAGATCCGCTCAAATAATGCTCACTGCACTCTCTAGCTCCACGCAAAAGCTCATTTATATCTATCCCAGCCAAATACAAAGGCACAATCCCAATAGCTGAAAGCACACTAAATCTCCCACCCACATTTTTAGGCAGATTAAATACGGTGGCGTTGCTTTCTTTGGCGTATTTTTCAAGCGGACTATTAGGGTCTGTGATGAAAATAAAATTATTTAAATTTGGTGGATTAAATTTAGCTAGTAAATACTTAAAAATACTGATTGTCTCGATAGTCGTGCCAGATTTGGAAGAGATTATAAATTTAGTTTGATTAAATTTGATATTTTTTAGAGAATTTTCCGCTAAAAACGGATCTAAATTATCAATAAAGATCAAATTTTTACTAGGATTTAGCATATCACTTAGAGCCTTTACACCTAAAGATGAGCCGCCAACTCCCACTAAAACGATATTTTGAATATCATCGTTTTTAAGGCGTTTGAGATTTTGACTTAGATCTTCGCTTAGATTTGGCAAATGATAATACCCAATCTCGCCGTCTTTTATCTCATCGTTCATTCTCCTTGCATAAGCTTGGATATTTTTTTTGTTTTCAAGCTCAAATTTAAGCTCATTTATTACCATTTAAGTGTCCATAAAAGAAATTTGTAGCTTCAACAAAACCATCTATGCTCCCACAATCAAATCTTTGACCCTCAAATTTATATGCTAAAACCATGCCATTTTTGGCTTGGCGTAAAAGTGCGTCTGTGATTTGAATTTCGCCGTTTTTGCCAGGACTTGTGGTTTTGATTATCTCAAAAATATCTGGTGTGAGTATGTATCTGCCGATAATTGCTAAGTTTGTTGGAGCATCGGCTGGATCTGGTTTTTCTATCATATCATTTACTACAATTAAATTTTTTTCAATTTCTTTTCCGTTAATTACGCCATAATTTTTAATACTCTCATCATTTACTTCCATTACTGCTACTATGCTACAGCGGTATTTTTCGTAAATCTCAACCATTTGTGCCATCACGCCTTTGCCATTTTCATTTATACACAAATCATCAGCTAAAATCACGCCAAATGCTTCATCTCCGACTAAATTTGCTCCTGTATAAATAGCATCTCCTAAGCCTTTCATTTCGCTTTGGCGAGTAAAGCTAAAATTACAAGCACTCATCAAATCTCTAATCTCGCTAAGCAAATATTCTTTTTTGGTGCCTGAAATTTGGTGTTCTAGTTCATAACTTATATCAAAATAATCCTCTAATGCTCTTTTGCCACGCCCAGTAACAAATGCCATATTTTGCATACCAGCTTCTCTAGCTTCATCTACGCCATAGTGGATTAATGGTTTTGTAAGGATTGGAAGCATTTCTTTAGGGAGCGATTTTGTAGCTGGTAAAAATCTTGTCCCATACCCAGCAGCTGGAAACAAACAAGTTTTGAGCATAAGTGTCCTTTGATTAAATTTGAGTTAAATTTGGGCGAAATTTTAACTAAATTTCTTTAAATTTAGGCAAATTTAGTTAAAATCGCCAAATGTTTGTAGTAAATTCGATATTCACAGCCCAAAACGAAATCAAAAAATCCAAATTTATAGCGTATTTGTGCAGTTTTGATGAGTTTGAAAATTTAAAACAAAATCTTGCAAAAGAGCATAAAAAAGCAGCTCATATAGTTTGGGCATATAGAAAATTTGGTGAATTTAATCAAATTTATGAAAATTCAAGCGATGATGGAGAACCAAAAAATTCAGCTGGATCTCCGATTTTAGATGTTTTAAGAGGAAATGAGCTTGTAAATTCAGCCATTTTGGTTATCCGGTATTTTGGCGGGATAAAACTTGGAGTTGGTGGGCTTGTCAGAGCTTATTCGGGGGCTGCAAATTTAGTTATAAAAACTGCAGTTTTGGATAAATTTGAGTTTAAAATACCTTGTGAAGTTTTTGTTCCGTTTGCTTTGATAGCTAGATTTGAGCATTATTTTGATGAAAATGATATTTTTGCAAGTAAAAATTTTCTAGATTTGGGTTGTAAATTTGGATTAAATTTAACCCAAAATCAAAAAGATAAATTTGATGAATTTTGCACTAAATTTAGCCAAAATGGCATTAAATTTAATAACAATTAACACAAAAAAATTATAATTTCACACAAATTTAGTCTAAATTAAGGGGCAAAAATGCGAGATTTCAAAGTAAATAACATACATTGCAATGGTTGTGCAAATAGAATTAAAAATGCCTTAAAAGATGAATTTGGCGAAGTTGAAGTAAATTTAGATGCCGAGCCTAAAATCGTAAGCTTGGAAATCACAGATGAATTAATCCCTAAACTTAGAGCAAATTTAGACGAACTTGGGTTTGAGTTTGTCGAAGAAATCAAATAAATGTCAAAAATCACTCTAAATATCACAGGAATGTCTTGTGTAAATTGTGCAAATGCTATCACAAACGGCGTTTTGAAAATACAAGGCGTCAAAAGTGCTGTGATAAATTTAGCCCAAAATGCAGGTATTTTTGAGCTAGATGATTTAGAACTAATCCCACAAATCAAAGCAAAAATCAAAAAGCTCGGATATGGCGTGGTGGATAATCACGAAGAATTGGAGATTTTGCAAAAAAACCAAACAAAAGATATTTTTCAAAAAATGCTTTTGGGTTTTGGTTTGAGCATTTTTATAATGATAGGCGAAATGCTCTTGGAGCCAAATTTAGCATTAAATTTAGTGCTTTTAGGTTTGAGCGGGATTGTGATTTTTTATTGTGGGATTTATTTTTACAAACACGCCATAATTTCGCTAAAAAATAAGAATTACGATATGAGTGTGCTTGTATTTTTGGGGACTTTGAGTGCGTTTTTGTATTCTATGGCTGTAATAATTGCTCCAAATTTACTCCCTAAAAATATGCAATATCTGTATTTTAGTAGCTCTGCTATGATAATTTCTTTTGTGTTACTGGGCAAATTTTTAGAAGCAAACTCCAAACAAAAAGCAAGTGATTATCTCAAAACTCTTTTAGATCTTAGTCCTAAAACTGCTTGGCGTATCAACAAAGACGGCACAAGCGAAGAAATTCCAGCCAATAAGCTTAATATTAACGATATTGTTGAAATAAAAAGTGGCTATAATATACCAAGCGATTGTGTGATTATCAGTGGTGGTGGTGAGATAGATACAGCGGCTTTGAGTGGCGAGAGTTTGCCTGAATTTAAGGGCGTGGGAGATAAAATTTTTGCTGGCACCACAAATACAAATGGATACATCACAGCAAAGGTCCTTAAAACTGCAAATAATACGCTTTTGGCTCAAATTTTAGATCTTTTATCAGAATCTGGGAGCAAAAAAATTCCAGTAGCAAGACTAGCTGATAGAGTTGCAAATATTTTTGTGCCAAGCGTAGTTGGGATAGCTTTGCTTACAAGCTTGATTTGGGCGTTTTTTGATCCGCTAAAAGGATTAATTGCTGGGATTTGTGTTTTGATAATCTCTTGCCCTTGTGCTTTGGGATTAGCTACGCCAATTGCGATAATTTCAGGACTTAGCGTAGGTGCAAAAAATGGGATTTTAATAAAAAATCCGCAAATTTTAGAACTCATAAAAAATATTAAATTTGTCGTTTTTGACAAAACTGGCACACTTACAAAAGGCGAAATTTCTGTAATTAGATCAAATTTAAACAATGATGATTTACAAACCATAGCCCAAATAGAAAAACTAAGCTCTCACCCGATTTCTAAGGCTATTACTAGATTTGCAAATTGCCAAAAAAGTGATTTTGAAGTGA
Organism: Campylobacter sp.; assembly: GCA_017940085.1. GTDB lineage: Bacteria > Campylobacterota > Campylobacteria > Campylobacterales > Campylobacteraceae > Campylobacter. Next base: position 1,989 of record JAGAZK010000152.1, on the reverse strand, counting down.
GTAAATTTAAAAACGAAGCTGGTCTTGGCGTGATTTATGATGATGGCAAAGTTTTGGCTGGAAATTTACAACTTATGAATAAATTTGGTGTTCAAATTGATAAAGTTGATTTGTTTGATACGCCAAATGGAGTAATTTTTGTGGCAATTGATAAAATTTATAAAGGTTTTATTGAATTTAGCGACACTTTAAGAGATAATGCTAAAGAAATCATCACAACACTCAAAAACCAAAATATAACCCCAGTTATGCTTACAGGCGACAAGACTAGCACGGCTTTAGATATTGCCCAAAAAATCGGCATTACAAGTGTGATTAGTGAAGTTTTGCCAAATCAAAAATTAGATGAGATTGAAAAACTCAAAAAACAAGGCAAAGTGATTTTTGTCGGAGACGGCATAAATGATGCATTATCTTTAAAAGCTGCTGATATTGGTATAGCTATGAGTAGCGGGAGCGATATTGCTAAAGAAAGCGGCGATATAATTCTTATAAAAAATGATTTAAAATCCGTTTTAAATGTCATTAAACTTGGCAAATCAGTTATGAAAACAATAAAAGAAAATTTAATCTGGGCTTTTGCTTATAATGCTATTTTTATACCTGTGGCAGCTGGAGTTTTGTATCCGTTTTTTGGGCTTTTGCTAACTCCAATGTATGGAGCAGCAGCGATGAGTATGAGTTCAGTAAGCGTGGTATTAAATTCGCTCAGATTAAAACTAATCAAATTTGATATTACAAAGGATTAAAAATGATTTTAGTAAATACAGAAACAGTGCCTACAAAGTCTATAAAAACGACTTTTGGCATAGTTTCAGGAAGCACGGTTAGAGCCAAGCATTTTGGTAGAGATATGATGGCTGGGATAAAAAATGTCTTTGGTGGCGAACTCAAAGGCTACACCGAGCTTTTAGAAGAATCAAGATCTCAAGCAATTTCAAGAATGATTGCCCAAGCTGAGCTAATGGGGGCAAACGCTATTGTAAATGTGAGATTTGCGACATCTTCAGTCGCAGCAGGTGCGGCTGAAATTTATGTATATGGCACAGCTGTAGTAGTGGAATAAACAATGTTTGATTTAACTATATTTTTAATTTTGATTGCTGTTGGCTATATTTTTGGCACTTACAACGAAAAAAGGCATTTTGCTTCAATCAAAGCAAGAGAAAAAGCTTTGTTTGATTTGCCTACGACTACGCTAGAAACACCACTTCAAAATAAAAATATTTCCCAAATAACTTTAGTTAGTGGAAGCGTGGTGGTTTCTATTGATTATTTCAAGCGAATTTACGCAGGGATTATTAATTTTTTTGGTGGAAAAGTCGTGCCTTATGAGAGTTTGTTAGATCGTGCTAGAAGAGAAGCTGTTTTGAGATGCAAAGAAACTGCTAGAAAAAATGGTGTAGATGAGCTAATAAATCTTAGAATCGAGACTAGTTCAATTACAAAAAATGCCCAAAAAGTCGGTTGCGTGGAAGTTTTTGCGTATGCTACAGCGATTTATTATGAGCAAATTTAAATGGATTATCAAATCAAACAAAACGAAAGTGAATTAAATTACGACAAAGAAAATCATCTTACAAATTTCACTATTTTGGCTGTGTTTTTAGGTGGAATTTTTGCTTTGATTGTATTTGTGGTCGCAAATTTTGTAGAAATTGCTATTAAATTTATTCCTGAGGGCAAAGAATACGAGATTTTTGCCACTCACAATCCAAGCTCACACACTCCAAGCACTCCAAAAGAACTCGCTCTCAAAGCTATCATAGATAAGCTCTCGCCTTGTATAGAGCTAAAGAATAAATTTGATATTTCTATCATAAATGATCCAACTCCAAATGCTTTTGCTACTTTGAGAAGTCAAATTTATATAAATTCTGGGATTTTTAAGCACATAAAAACCCAAAATGGCTTGGCTTTTGTTTTGGCTCACGAAATGTCTCATTTCAAGCATAGAGATCATCTTAAAGGTCTTGGAAGTGGGCTGAT
>JAGAZK010000151.1 GCA_017940085.1 Campylobacter sp. | reverse complement strand
TTGAACTGCTTTTTTAAATATTTCATTTTCACCAAAACCAAATTTAGAAATAATTTCAAGTGCGATTTGAGCATAAGTAGCACCGATTGCCCATTCAAAAAAATTATCTTTTAGTTTTGGCAAAAAAGCTGGTGCATAAAGTCCGCCATGCTTAGCAGCTGGATTTAAAACGGCTTCTTTAAAGCTTACACTTTGTTGGTTTTCGTTTTCATTTAATCTTGTATTTACTAGCATTTTTTTCCTTTTTTGAGAGTTGATTTGAGCCAAATTGCGTATTTTTTATTGAATTTAGCATTTATTTTTGCGAGTTCAAATACTTCATAAGGGTGCGAATTTTTAAATATTTTATGCACTTTTTTAAATTTGCCCTTTATTATAAGCAAGCTCTCATTGTCGCTGATTTTTTCGCCTTTCCAAACATACACACTATTTATATTTGGCACCAAATTTACACAAACTGCAGCTTTTTTGTCGATTAATTCGTTTGCTAAATTTAATGCTTTGTCGCTTGGGGCTGTGCTTAGAAGTATCATGAAACCATACTTCCTATACCAACATCTGTAAAAAGCTCCAATAAAAGCGAGTGCTGGATTTGTCCATCTATAATATGCACAGCACCTACTCCGCTTTCTACGCATTCTAAGGCTGCATCGACTTTTGGCACCATACCACCACTAATCGTGCCATCTTTTTTGAGTTTAGAGATTGAAGTTTTGTTTAATTTACTAATAACTTTGCCATCTTTATCTAAAACTCCTTTAGTGTCAGTAAGAAAAATCGCTTTTTTGGCTTTTAGAGCAGCTGCAATTTTACTAGCACACAAATCTGCATTGATATTAAAGGTTTCTCCGTTTTTTCCAACAGCAATTGGAGCGATGACTGGAATTATATTATCTTTTAATAAGGCTTGCAAAACCATATCATTTACTTCGCAAATATCGCCCACAAAGCCGTATTCACCATTATTTAACGGCATAGCTTTTAGCATAGCATCATCTTTTCCGCTAATTCCAATAGCTCTTGCTCCGTGTTTGTTTAAAAGTGCGGTAATTTCTTTGTTTATCAATCCACTAAGCGTCATCTCTACAATTTCCATCGTAGCTTCATCAGTAACTCTAAGTCCATTTTTGAACTCACTTTTTATATTTAGTTTATCCAAAAATGAATTTATTTTTTTGCCACCACCATGCACGATTACGACTTTTATACCAACGAGTTGGAGCAAAACAATATCTCTTGCAAAATCATTTTTTAATTTATCTTCGCTTTGGGCAGAGCCACCATATTTAATCACAAAAGTTTGGGAGCGAAATTTTTGAATATAAGGCAATGCACTAAGTATAATTTCAGCTGTTTTGATATGATTTTTTAACACTATTTTTCCTTTTTGGCGTGTATTTTAGCAAATTTGTTGTAATTTTTTATAAAATTTTCAAGTATTTGAGCGAAATTTGAACTAATTTTAGTATCTAGTATGATTATTGAAAGTGGCAAACCAAAATCTTTAATCTTGACATAATCTTTTTGCGTAACAAGTAAGCTTGTAGCGTTGTTTGAGCGTAAAATTTGCTCTAATTCGTGCTTTTTGAAATCATAATGATCAGCAAAAAATACAGAATTTATACAAATTTTTTCAAATTCATGTAGTCTAAATGGATTTGCGATCGCACTTACTAAAACCATTTTTTCGCTTTTGTTTTGTATATAAGAAGTCTTGATTATATCGCTATCTTGTGGTATAAAATCACTAAATTTATAAAAAGACTTTGGATAGCGATAAACTCCACTTGGGATAGTTAAATTTAGAGCTGGTTTTTTAGGTGGTTTTAACAAAATATTAAACTTAAATATATCAAATTTGCCAAATCCATCATCGAGTAGAATTAAATTTGCTCCTAAATTTATAGCTTTTTGTATAGCGATTTTGCGATTTTCGCTTACAATTACGGTTGCATTTTTTAAACTTAGTGCGTATTCCATAGCTTCATCGCCACTCTCATCTACACTGCATTTAATCTCGCCTTTATCGCACACTACAAGCAAACCTTTTGATTTGCGTTTGTATCCACGAAGCACGATAAAAACGCTGTATTGAGTGCTAAATTTATTAAAAATCGCTTTTATTAAAGGTGTTTTGCCAGTGCCACCTAGTATTAGATTACCCACACTGATAATTGGAATTTGGTATTTTTGGGGATTAGAGAGTATAAATTTAATCCACACCAAAAAAGCATAAAACAAAGAAAGCGGACTTAAAAGCACACAAATAAATTTGCATAATAAATTTGGCGAATAAAAATATTTATAAGCCAAATTGTGAAGTGCTGAACTAGACACGATTTTTTGCTATTTGTTTGATTGTCTTGCAAATATAATCAACTTCGTCATCTCTTAGCGATGCGTATATCGGCAAAGATAGCACCTGCTGATAAACTCTCAGAGCTGAAGGAAAATCGTTGATTTTGTATTTGTATTTTTGTCTGTAATAGCTTAGAGTATGGAGTGGTATATAATGAAGCCCTACTTTTATGCCAGAACCCAGCATTTTTTTAGCAAATTCATCTCTGTTTTTATCAATTTTGATAATATATTGAGTATAGATATGATCTTGTTTTACTGCTGGGATCGTGATCCCGGGACAATTTTTTAGCTCCTCATTATATATTGAAGCGATTTGCTTTCGTCTTTTGATAAAGCTTTCTGTTTTACTAAACTGACCCAAACTAAAAGCCGCACAAAGATAATTGAGATCATATTTTTGACCAAGTTCAATTACATCATAAATATAACCTAAATTGCCATCTTTGTCAAAGCTGTCATTGACAATAGCATGAGTTCGTATAAGCCTAGCACGATCTGCGATTTTATCATCATTTGTGATAATAATCCCAGTTGAAGCTGCTGCTTGTCTGATTTGTGGATTTACTTGAAAACACGATATAAATGAATTCATAGTGCCAAGTCTTTTGCCTTTGTAAGTGGCACCTAAGGCTCTAATCGCATCATCTATAATTTTGATACCGTATTTATCTGCAATATCGTAAATATCGTCCATTTCTGGTGCTTGTCCTGCGATACTAGCGATAAATGCGGCTTTTAATTTTTTGCTTTTGTGTTTTTCTAAAGTTTTTTCAAACTCTTTTACTGAAATATTAAAATCATCTTCATCAATATCCACAAATATCGGCTCTGCGTCAAATTGACGGATTACTTGAGCTGTGCTAGGAAATGAATTTACCGAGCAAATTACTTTATCGCCCCTTTTTATATCCATCGCACAAAGTGCCAAATGTTTAGCTGCCGTGCCGTTATTTGTCGTTATTGCGTGTGCCGAGCCAAAATACTCTTTGATTTTGTTTTCTAAGCTATCTACCAAATAAGTAGCATTTTTATCCAATGCTTCATTGATCAACTCATGCTCTGCTTCATCAATCAAAGATCTAAAAAATGGAATTTTCATCTTTTGTCCTTAATAAATCTCAGCAACAGGAATTGCTAAGGATTTAAATTTATTATTTTTTGCTCTCGTAGAAATAAATTCAACCAAATTTGGATTAAATTTTTGTTTTAAAAGCTGTTTAAATTTAATATCGCACAAAGCCAAAATATCATCTAAAACGCCGTTTTTTTTGCCACAATATTCCCAAGTAAATTTTAAAACTTCATCGATTTTTTCATACGAATATCCAAAATCACCCTCATCGCTTTGACCTTCCCACAAATCAGCACTTGGGGTTTTGTTTATAATATTTTTATCTATTTTCAAATACTTAGCAAACTCAAAAATGTCAGTTTTTAAAAGATTTGCAACTGGATTTAGAGCAGACGCTAAATCGCCAAAAATCGTCCCATATCCTAAAACAATCTCACTTTTGTTTGTCGTGCCAACAACAAGAGATTTGTTAAGAGCTGAGTGATCATAGAGTATAATCATACGGCTTCTAGCTATGATATTTCCGATTCTAAGCTGAGTGTTAGCATTTGTTTTTTGGATAAAATTTTCTACAATATCATCAAGATAGATTGTTTTATATTCAATATTTAATTTTTTGACTAAATTTAATGCATCATCTAAATTTGTCTTAGAAGATGATTTTGTAGGCATTATAAGAGCGTAAGTTGGAGCGATTTTAGCACAAAGCGTAGCCACAACCGCACTATCAATTCCCCCACTAACTCCCACACTAAAAGCATTTAAATTTGAGTTTTTTAGATAATTTTGTAAAAATGATAAAATTTTGTCTTCAATCAAGCCAAAATTCATAATTTTCCTTAGAAAAAAGTTCAAAATTATAACTAAAAAATGCTAAAATTACATTTATTTCAAAGGTAAATAATGAAGCTAATCTCAAAACCTTGTGGTGATTTGGCAACAAATTGTTATATTTTAGAAAAACCTTGTGGAGAATTGATTATCGATCCAGGAATGGAAGCTTTTGAGTTTGTTATTCAAAATACACGAAATCCACTTGCAATTTTATGCACACACGGGCATTTTGACCATATTTTTGATGCCAAAAAACTAAAAGAGAAATTTAATATCCCAATATATTTGCCAAAAGGCGATGAAATTTTGGTCAAATCAAATCAATTTGGTATGCTAAATACACCTTTTGAGCCTGATTTTTTAGTCGGTGATAAAGAAAAAATTATCATTAAAGATTGGGAGATTTTATTTCATCATTTTCCCGGTCATACACCCGGGACTTCTATGATAGAAATTGATAATATAATGTTTAGCGGGGATTTTATATTTAGTGGCAGTATTGGGAGAAGTGATTTTGATCTCTCAGATCCAAATTTGATGAAACAAAGTATCCAAAAAGTGCTAAAATATCCAAATTTTGAGCTTTTTCCGGGACACGGATTTGCTACAAATTTGGATAAAGAAAGAACAAATTTAAAATATTTTTTAAATTTATTTGACTAAATTTAATCAAATTTAGTCAAATTTACTAAGATTTTTCGGTATTTATTTTTTGCATTTTTGATTGTTTTTCAAGCTCTTTTTGTTGCATTGTAAAAATATGCTCTTCTAAAACAACAACATAAAAAGTGCCCTCAAACACCTTAATCTCATCAATCATACCTATTACTTTGACTTCTCGTTTTTTAGACTCACTAAAAAATGCCTTAGCTTCAAAATCAATTATATCGCCAGTTTTAGCGGGAGCTAAAAAATTTACTTTAGCACCGACAGTTACTAAAAATTCTTTATTTATTGACAAAATTGCAGCGTGATTTGCAGCTATTTGAATAAAAGAATTAAAAATCAATCCTTCTTCATCTACTGTCATATCGTTAGAAGCTGTAAATCTAGTTTGGGCATAATTTTCTTTAAGATCTGTAATATACCCAGTATAGACAGAGTTTAAAGTATTTGGAAATTTGATCATATCATCAAATAATTGGACATTATCGCTACTTAATACTTCTTCTTCGTTTTCAGCCATTTTTCAACCTTATATAAATTCGTTTGGGAGCATCGTATCCCTCAATAGTCAAATTTGGATTATTTGGATCTAAAAAATCACCCAAACTTTGTCCATCTATCCAACTAGTTTTTCTTTGCTCACTCAAATCAGTTTTTTTAATCGTCAAAATCTCAAAATCTTTAAATTTAGCTCTCTCGCACCAATTTTTTAGAGCCTTAATGCTTGGGACAAAATAAATATTTGGTATTTTAGAATATGTATTTTTTGGACTTAGAACAAATTCATCATCTCTATCAATAAACATAGTATCTAAAAATACTTCTCCACCAACATTTAGACTTTGTTTGAGATCTTTGAGCATTTTTATAGGATCACTTCTGTGATAAATCACACCAAGACAAAAAATCGTATCAAATTTACACTCATAATTTGGCAAATTTTCCACACCTTTTAGCTCAAATTTGATATTAAATTTAGCAAAATGGTTAATAAATTTAAATTGATTAAAATAATGCTCACTCGGATCAAAGCCGATAATTTTTTGCGGATTAAGCTTACTCATTCTAAACATATAATATCCATTATTACAACCCACATCAGCTACAATTTTGCCATTTAAATTTAAATGTGGCTTTAGGATATTAAATTTAATATCGCTTCTCCACTCGCTATCGATAAAAAGCTCATTTAATTTAAATGGTCCTTTTCGCCAAGGCTTCAAAGACAAAGCGATTTGCAACACTTTTTCATCAATATTTTTATCAAATTTAATCTCAATCACATCGCCGATATTTGTTTGGCTTGACAAATTTGGCAAATCATTTATTAAATGGGTTAAGTTTTTTTGCACCATCTGTTATGTCTTTGTAGTCCATTATATTTTCGTGGCATTTTTTGTGATAAACTCCAGCTACATCGTAATATTCCTTGCAGCCGTCATAATAGCGATTTGAAACGCCCCGCTCATTAAAATAACAACCCTGCAACAATACCAAAAAAATTACGAATAAAATTTGTTTCATAACCATAATCTTATCATTTTAATACTATAATTTGCGTAAAAATCAGGAGCAAATTATGCAAATCTTAGAATACTTCAGCAAAATCTGTGCCATTCCGCATTGTTCTTTGGAAACTACAAAATTAAAAGATTTTTTAATTGAGTTTGCCAAAAGCCAAAATTACAAAGTAAATGTGGATAAATTTGGCAATATTCACGCTTACAAAGGTGATCCAAAAATTTGCTTACAAGCTCATTATGATATGGTTTGCGTGGGATCTGCACCAAATTTAGAAATATTTTATGAAAAAGGATTTATAAAAGCCAAAAATTCGTCCTTAGGAGCTGATAATGGTATCGGCGTAGCAATTTGTATGGATATGATGGATAAATTTGATGATTTAGAGATTCTTTGGACAAATGACGAAGAAGTTGGACTTATCGGAGCAAATAATTTCAAAGGCAAAATCAAAAGTCCAAATTTGCTAAATCTTGATAGCGAAGATGAAAATGAAGTAATTATTGGCTGTGCTGGTGGAGAAATTTACAAAACCGAGTTTGAAATCCAAACCAAAATCCAAACCGCAAATGTCTATAAAATCAGTGTTAGCGGACTTCGTGGCGGTCATAGTGGTATAGAAATCATCAAAAATATACCAAATGCTATTAAAGTTTTGTGTGAATTTATGGCTGAAAATAAATGCAAAATCATAAATATAAGTGGCGGAGAACGCGATAATTCCATACCAACTGCAGCAAAAGCATTGGTTGTAAGCAAAAAAGAGCTAAAACCAAACAAATTTGTAAAAGTAGTAAATCTAGGCACACAAAAAGTCAAAATTATAAAAAACTCAAAAAATATTCTAAACTTTATAAACGCATTTTCACAAGGAATTAGAAGCTATGATGAAGAATTTAATATGGTCAAAGAAAGCATAAATTTAGCCATAGTTTCGCAAGATAATCAAAAAGTCCAAATCACAATGTATGCAAGAGCTATGGATCAAGAAGGGCTTGAAAAACTCAAACTCCAAACCAAAACATTGTCTTTAGCAACCAAAGCTAAATTTAGCTCTTCTCAAAGAGCTCTAGCATGGGAGCCTGTAAAAAGCGATTTTGCCATATTTGTGCTAGAAAAAATGCGAGAATTAAATCCAAATGCCCAAATCAAAACTATCCACGCTGGGCTTGAATGCGGTGTTTTGTGTGCCAAAAACTCATCTTTGGGAGCTTGCTCGATTGGTCCAAATATTTATTCTCCGCATAGTATTCACGAAAAATGCGAAATCGCTTCAATAGAAAAAATTAGCCAAATTGTGGAAAATATTATTAAAGATTTGAATTTTTGATTAAATTTAATCAAATTTAGACTAAATTTAGTAAATTTTGAGCTTGTAAGTTAAATTTATTATTTGCATAATTGTGTAAATTTGATTAAATTTGACTATTTAGCTCAAATTTGCTTATTTTGTAGATTTAAAATACACCACAAAATACAAATTTACACGCACTTTTGCTTTCTAAAATGCTTTATAAATTTAATCAAATATCAAGATTGTGCTTATTTTATTTGCTAAAGATTTATAACTTTTAACGCAAAAAAAATAATAAATTTACTCAACCAAAGAGCAAATTACAAATAAATTTGTGTGCTGGATTAAATTTGCTCTATAAAAATAGAGCAAATTTATTAATAAAGTCCGTATTTGCCGTCATTGCGTTTGTAAATTACACGCATTTTGGCATCAATATCATTAAATACATAAAATTGAGCACCGCTAGATTTGAGTTTTTCTAGTGCTTCTTCTATTTCAAGTGGTTTATAAAGTTCAAGCTCAGTTGGGACAATCTCATCGACTATTTCTTCGCCTACAAGTTTGCCTAAAGTCGCTACTTCTTTTTCATCATCTTTATTTTTGTGTGTAGTCATTTTATCATGTGTGCGGCGTAAAACTTTGCTCGCTCTATCCATAGCTAAATCAATCGCAGCATAAAGATCTTTGTCTTTGTGTCTGATAACTATAGTGTCTTTTCCGGCTAAATTTATCACAAAATCAACATCAAAACCTTTTTTGCCATGTTTTTCATCAGCTGAAATTGCCACACGAACTGAAATTATATCAAGTCCGTATTTTAATAGCCCATCTACAGCATTATCAATGTAGCCTTTAATAGAATCTGTAAGCTCAAATTGTTTGCCGACTATACTTATATTCATTTAATTCTCCTTATGGTATTTGTGTGGTCTTATGGGTGTAAATAACTTGCTCTCCACCAAAAAGTGCCAAATTCGATTTCACAGTAGTATTTAATACAACAGCTGTTATTTTATTTGGGCGACCTACATTGCTTGAGATAAAATTAGTCGTGCAGTTATTGTATATATCGCTTCCGCTATCTTTCAAACCGATATATTGTATGTCTATTTGAGCTCTAAATTGACATCCAGAAGTGGCTTGATTACATTCTCCATTTGTGGTAGCTTCCCAAACTGGATAATTTATAACTACGCTATTTAAACAATTTGTAGAATAATTATGATCTCTAATCGCCAAAATAGCGTATTCTTCGGCACCTTGAGCAAACAATTCTGCTTGATCTTGTAGATATTTGTCTTGAGTTTCTTTAGCACCAAGTGATAAGATATTTAGCGAGAGCAAACCAAGCGTCATAATCAACAACAAAAATAATATAGCAAAAATTAAACTAAAAGCTTTTTTCATTAT
>JAGAZK010000150.1 GCA_017940085.1 Campylobacter sp. | reverse complement strand
CAAGGCGGAATGGGTCTTGGGATTAGTTGGGATAGACTAGCAGGAAGTGTTAGTGCAAATGGCTGTTTGGGCGTAATCAGCTCTGTAGGGACTGGATATTATCAAAATTTGGCTTTTGTTGATAAACAAATAAATTCCAAACCTTATGATAGTGAAAATTTTTATTCTCGTGCTGGATTTGAAGCTATTATCAAAAATGCACGAAAAATTTGTGGCTCAGCTCCACTAGCAGCAAATATTATGTGTGCTGCAAATGATTATCCAAGAATAGTAAAAGATGCTTGTGAATTAGGGATCGATATTATTATCTCAGGTGCTGGACTTCCAACTACTTTGCCAGAATTTACCAAAGATTTTAAAAGCGTCGCTTTGATGCCAATTGTAAGCTCGGTAAAAGCACTTCAAATCATAGCTAAAAGATGGTTTGGAAGATATGGAAGATTTCCTGATGGCGTAGTTTTGGAAGGACCAAAAAGTGGTGGTCATCAAGGATTTACTTACGAGCAATGCTCTGATCCAAATTTTCAATTAGAAGCATTAATTCCAGCAGTTTCAAAAGAAGCTAACGAACTTGCCAAACAAGCAGGTCATGATATACCTGTTTTTGCAGCTGGTGGTATTTGGGACAAAGAAGACATAACAAAAGCTATAAATTTAGGTGCAAGTGGCGTTCAAATGGGGACTAGATTTATTGGCACTTATGAATGCGATGCTAGTGATGAGTTTAAAAACACACTTATTAATGCTACAAAAGACGATATAATGCTCCTAAAATCTCCTGTTGGTTATCCAGCAAGGGGAATTAAAACAAATTTAATCGATTTAGTTGCCAAAAAACTAGGTCCAAAAATCCAGTGTATCAGCAACTGCGTAGCACCTTGCGGTAGGGGCAAAGGTGCTAAAGAAGTAGGGTATTGTATAGCTGATAGACTTTTTGACGCTTTTAGCGGAAATACTCAAACAGGATTATTTTTTACAGGCGAAAATGGCTACAAACTCAAAGAAATTATCAGTGTAAAAGAATTAATAAAAAAATTGGTTGATGGCGAATGATTAGACTTTTTTTAGCGTTTTTTTTATTTGTAAATTTGGCTTTTGGTGATGAGTTTTCTAAATTTGATTTAGAGTTTAATAGTTCTTCAAAAGATGAGCAGATTAGGATTTACAATGACCTAAAAGGAATTTATGCAAAATCTATTTTAAATGATGAACACAATCAAACCAAAGAAGCATTAAAACGAATAATCCAAGCTTCAAAAATATTGCAATATGATTATTCTCAATACCAAGATGAGCTAAATAAATTAGACAAATTAGAAGCTAAATCATCAGTTTTGATGGTGCTAAAAATCCAAAGCGATAACGAAAATTTAATCCTTAGTGCAGATCAACCCATCTCCAAAGACGACATTACCGAATTTGACATAAACACAAAAAATTTTTACAAAAAAGTATTTGATATAAAAGGTGCTTTATTTACAAAACTACCTGTATTAAAAGAAAAAATCTCTCCCCAACTAAGAATAGCTCAGTTTGATAAAAACACGATTAGAATTGTATTTGCTGGAGAAAAAAAGCAAGATATTTCTTATAGTATCCAAAACAATAAAATCATTTTTCAAAACAAACAAAGTTTAGTAAATTTGACCCCAAATACTCAAACAACCGCTCAAATCACGCAAATCAAAAATCAAATTGAACTAGACAATCAAAAACCTAGCAAAAAAATCATAGTCTTAGATCCAGGTCATGGTGGAAAAGACGCTGGAGCCGTTGGTGGAAAGAAATTGTATGAAAAATACATTGTTTTAAAAGTCGCTCAAAGAACTATGAGAGTTTTGCAAAAACGCGGATACACCGTGTATTTGACTAGAAATAATGATAAATTTATTGAGCTTAGACAAAGAACAGCTTTTGCAAACAAAAAAAATGCAAATTTGTTTATCTCAATCCATACAAACGCTGCTCCAAACAGATCTAAAGCCAAAAGTATGAGAGGAATTGAGACATTTTTCTTAAGTCCTAGCAATAGTGCTAGAGCGATGGACGCAGCGAGTTTAGAAAACAAAGCCGACACAGAAGAGATGAATTATTTCGCTCAAGTGAGTTTTTTAAATTTTCTAAACCGCGAAAAAATCATAGCTTCAAACAAATTAGCTATCGATATACAATCAAATTTAGTAAAATCTGTAAGAAAACTCACTCCAGTAATGGATCATGGAGCCAAAGAAGGTCCGTTTTGGGTATTGGTTGGAGCTTTGATGCCAGCGGTTTTAGTCGAGATTGGATATATCACGCACCCAAGCGAGGGCAAATTATTAAATACTCCAGAATACATAGATAAAACAGCTCAAGGCATAGCAGACGGCGTAGATTCGTATTTTGCCAAAAATAAATGAAATTTGTAAATAATGCACTATTTAGCACCAAATTTGATGACATTTATTTTGATATGGACGATCCTATCAATGAAAGAGAATTTGTTTATGCTGGGGCTTTAAATTTAGTCCAAAAGCCAAATTTAGTGGTGGCTGAAGCTGGATTTGGTGTGGGATTAAATTTTTTTGTTACAGCCAAAAAAGCCCTAAATTTAGGCAAAAGCTTACATTTTATTTCATGTGAAAAATATCCGCTTTCTAAAAATGAACTCAAAAAAATAATGACTAAATTTAATGAATTTAGCGATATTTTTGATAAATTTATTGACCAATATGAAATCGTCCCAAATGCTATTATCCGCATAAAAATCAGCCAAAATATTATTTTGGATTTGTTTTTTGGTGATATTTTGGATTTTTTTGATCAGAGTGATTTTAGAGCTGATATTTGGTATTTAGACGGGTTTGCTCCATCTAAAAATCCTGATATGTGGAGCGATGAGGTTTTTGCAAAACTTGGCGAGTTTTGCCACAAAGGCTCTATTATACGCACTTACAGCGTAGCTTCAAAAGTCAAATCAGCTCTCCAAAACAATGGTTTTTATTATGAAAAATTTCAAGGAAATGCCAAAAAAAAGCAAATTTTACAAGCTGTTTGCCAAGATACAAAACCAAAAAATTACAAAAATTTGTGGTTTAAACAGCCAAATTTAACTACACCCAAACAAATTTTAGTCATTGGTGGTGGAATTGCTGGTCTTAGCACGGCTTATCAGCTTCAAAACTTAAATTTTGAAGTGATTTTATGCGAAGCGAATAATAGCGTGGCAATGAGTGGGAGTTCTAATAAAACTGGGCTTTTGGCTCCACTTATTACAAAGCCAAATGTTAAGCTTGGTCTTATGCATTTAAGTGCGTTCTTGCTTGCAAGAAATTTTTATTTTGGTAGTGAATTTAGTGAATTTTGCGATTTTAGTGGTGCTTGGCATTATGCTTGTGATAAAAAATCATTTGAGAGATTTAAGGCTGCAAATAGCGATATTTTGCCATTTTTTGATGATTTTAGCCCGTATCCAGCAAGCTTTATCCCAAAAGCAGTTCAAATTCGTCCAAAAGAGCTTTGTGAAGCTATATCAAATAAACTTCAAGTGCGACTAAAGCACAAATTTACGCATTTTGTTCGTAAAAATGACAAATATTTTGTAAGTTTTGAAAATGGCAATATTTTAGAGACTGATTTGATTGTTTTTGCTCTTGGTAATGGAAGTAAAGAGCTTTTTAAAAAGCTCTTCAATGATGAATTTATCAAGCTTAGCAATGTCAGAGGTCAGACGACTTTGATTGAGCCAAGTTTGGATTTAAAATCGCCTTTTAGTGCTAGAGCGTATGTTTGCAAGGCTTACGATAATACCCAGCTCATAGGTTCTACTTTTGATAGGCAAAATGATGATCTTAGTCCGTTAAGAAGCGATGATGAATTAAATTTAGCAAATTTAAGTGAATTTTTGGGTGATAAAAAGCCCAAAATTATCGGCTCAAATACGGCTTTTCGCTGTTATAGTGGTGATAGATTTCCTATAATTGGGGCGATTTATAATCATCTTGAGTTTGCTAAAAATTACAAATCTCTTTTATGGACCAAACACCATCAAAATCAGCCAAAACCAGTATATTATCCAAATTTACTAATAAACTCAGCTCACGGGGCTCACGGCTTGGCGAGTGCGATTTTTGGGGCTGAGATTATTTGCGATATGCTCTTAAACCGCCAAATTTGCACGAGTTTAGATATACTTGATGAGCTAAATTCATCTAGATTTTTAATTCGTTTGTTAAAAAAAGGTCTTGTTTAAATTTATAACTTCGCAAATTTTTAAGCGTAACAGCGTAAATTGTGGTAAATTTGAAACAAAATTTAATAAATTTTTAAAAATTTCATTAAAATTGTATTTTAAATTTGTTTTTTTTTTTTTTCATATATAATGCGATTTTATTTTTAAAAATTTTCAAAAAAAGGAGAAAAAATGCTCAAAAAATTAGCATTTTTGTGTTTGATGTGCGGTTTGGTTTTTGGCAATGATTTAGGGATTAGACTTGGCAAAACTACCCAAAAAGAAACAGCAGGACTAATGGATTCTAAAGGTGGCGAGTTTTATTTTAATTGGAACAAAGCCAAAGATAGCAGTTTTGCTGCAAAATTACTAGTATCTTACGATAATCACGATAAGTATTCAGTCGCCAATTATGAGTCAGATATGAGCGTATTTGGAATCAATGGGCTTTTTGGCTGGCAGTTTGGCTACAATGACAATTCTTGGGGTGCTGTGAGAATTTATCCTTTGGGTATAGGTGCTGATGTTTTTGTATTTGATGAGAAAGACACCTATAGTAGCTATTATGGGACATATACTTATGAAGATAATTATGTTGATGTGCTAGTAAGCTATAAAGCTATGATTGAGTATCAAAAAAATCATATTTTTGATACAGGACTTTATGGGATAGCAAGTGCTGGGTTTAAAAAAGGTTTTTATTATTCAGATTCTGTAGATAAACTCAAACCAAAAGGCTATGAAGCAAATGCGGAGATTGGCTATCAAATCACTAAAGGTCTTGCGTTGGGCGTGAGAGTTGGTATCGAAAAATCAAAATATGATGGATTTGATTTTGCAAACTCAAAAACATATCAAGCTGTGATTGGGTATAGATTTTAGTATTTAAATTTGCTCAAATTTGATTAAATTTAATTAAATTT
>JAGAZK010000149.1 GCA_017940085.1 Campylobacter sp. | reverse complement strand
GTTGCTTTTGGAAGCGGGATAAAAGTAGTTTTTATGGCTGAATTACTAGGCTCAAATGACGGCGTGGGTGCTAAAATCGCCACCGCTAGAACTATGCTTGATAGCGTGGAAGTTTTAGCGTATGTGGTTTTAGCTATCGCTTTTGTCGCTTTGTTTGAGTATTTAATCATCAAACCGCTTGAAATCGCCTTTATGCCGTGGAATAGATAATGTTAGAGATTAAAAATTTAAAATTTGAGATTTTGCGAGATACGATTATTAGGGATTTTAGTATAAATTTGGGGCTTGGCGAAGTAAAAACGCTTTTTGGACCATCAGGCTGTGGCAAAACCACGCTTTTACGCCTTGTTAGCGGTCTTGATACGCCAAAAAGCGGTGAGATAATTTGCAAATTTAAAAAAATCGGCTTTTTGTTTCAAGATAATAGACTTTTACCGAATTTAACGGCTTTGCAAAATATCGCTATTTTCAATGATAAGCTAAAATTTGATGAAATTTACGAAAATGCCCTTAGAATCGGACTTGAAAAATCAGATTTAAATAAATTCCCAAAAGAATTAAGTGGTGGTATGCAAAAAAGAGTGGCTTTTTTACGCCTTTATTTAAGCGGGGCTGATTTAGTGCTACTTGATGAGCCATTTGTGGCACTCGATCACGATATGCGTGATATTTTGATAAATTTATTAGTGCAAAAAATCGTTAAAAACGAGCTTTCCGCCTTGCTTGTTACGCACGATAGATTTGAAGCAGCAAGACTTAGTCACGAAATAATCGAACTTGAAAGCAAATTTATGCAAATAAAACGAAAAATAAATTTGAATGAACCACTTACCAAACGAGACAGCAAATACGAAGAAATGGTCGTTAGCAAAGAATTCAAAGGAATAGTTTATTATGAATAATTTTTTTACTCACCCTATGCGAATTTTTTTTATAAGTGCTTGTTTTTGCGGGATTTGTGGCGGTTTGGTGTTTTATTTTAGCGATAATTTTCTTATCTTACATCAAATGCTTTTTTTAAATTTACTTCCAGCCTGTGCTTATGGTGGGTTTTTGCTTACTGCAATTCCTGATTGGGCTAATTACCACGGAAGCCTTAAAAAAATAGGTTTTACGCTTTTTGGCTTAGTTTTTTTAGCGTTTTTATCTTTACCGTTTAGTTATTTGCTAAGTGGCGGTTTTATCGCTATTTTTTGGGCGATTTTGCTTGGATTTTGTGCTATTTTATTGTGGCGTGATAAAAACGATGATAATTTTTCAATTTTGCTTGTTTTATCCCTACTTTTGGGACTTCAAATCGCATTTTTATTAAAAAATAATTTTAAATTTTTATATTCACAAATCCACATAAATGTCGCAGCGATCGCGGTTGTAAGCTTTCGTGTGAGTATGGTTCTGGGAAATGAAGCACTGAAAAACACAAATTTTAAAGACCCTATTTTCTTGCCAAATTTCGTCCATAAAAATTTAGTCGCATTTTTTGCTATTTTTTACGCCTTTTCAACGCTATTTTTAAATGAAAAAACAAGCGGATTTGTCGCACTTGGCGTCGGTTTTGTGATGTTGGCAAAGCTTAAAGAATTGCACTATTTTGCACTTTTAAAAAGATATTATATAGTATTTTACTATTTGTTTGAATTTAGCTGTGCATTTGGTTACATTTGGCTTGGTTACCTACAAATAAATCAAATTTATAACTCCGCTCCGCTTCATCTAATCGCGCTTGGATACTATTTCAGTATAATTTTATTTATATTTATTGTCGCCGGAATTCGTCATAGCGGTTTTATAG
>JAGAZK010000148.1 GCA_017940085.1 Campylobacter sp. | reverse complement strand
TTAAATGGTGAATCATTTTTAGTTGATTTTCATTATACATATGACAATATTTTTCAAACCCATGAAAGGATAGTTTTTTTTCTATATACAAAACAACTTCTTCGTAAGTAGAAGAATCTAATTCTATATTATCCCAAATTCTTGTTTTAAAATAATCTTTTGCTAATGTATCTTCTTGCTCACCTGTTTTATGAACTGTAAAGAGTATTTTAAAACATCTTGTATCGGCTAATAATCTAATTTTTTCTATCAAAATATCTGGATAAAGCTGTGCTTCATCTAATAACAAAATAGTCTGAACTTCTGGAATTTTCGTCATTTTATTAATTTTAAAATTTTGTTTATACAGCGTAACTAAATTTTCACATGTCCCAACATCAAATTTAGCATCAAAAATATCTTCATAAATCGCATTAACAAAATCACTTTCATTAAAAAAAGGTTGCGGAAAAAACACCACCTTAGAGCTTTTGGACAAATCTCTATAAATTTTGTTTAGCAAAAATGTTTTACCAGATCCAGGCTTACCATAAAACAAAACAAGTTTCAGTGGCTTTTTGAGCGCACTGATAACTTTATGGTAAGCATAAGTGGATTTATCTAAATTGACATAATCAAATATACCGCTATCATCTATAAAAATATTTTTTATAAGAGAATAGCTATTACTCATACATTATTCCGAAAAATCCTAAATCTTTCAAAGATTCTTTAACAGGTTTTGAATCATCACTGCCAACCAATTTAGGTGTTATGATAAACACTAATTCGGTGGTATTTAATACATCTTCTGAACTTTTAAACAAATCTCCAACAAAAGGAATATCACCTAATACAGGAACTTTATTGATATTTCTACCTTTTTCTTCGCTAATCAAACCGCCAAGCACAATAGTATCTCCACTATTTACTTCTACAACAGTAGATAGTTTCTTTTGAAGAGTATCTGGAGCTATAGGTCTAGGTGTAGTAGTTCTCATATTGTCTTCTTGCCATTTAAATGTGCTAAGGCTTGGATTGATTCTTAGCATAATTTTGCCATTATCGCTAATTTGTGGCAAGATATTTAATAAAACACCGATAAATATAGTATATTGAGTAACTTCAACAGAAGTAGAATCTGTGCCAAAATCTGATTGAGAATCTACAATTTGATAATTAACATTATCGCCCACAGAAATAAGTGCTTGTTGATTATTCATAGTCATAATTTTAGGACTAGAAACTACTTTAGTTTTGCCTTTTGTTTCTAAAAAATTTAAAACTCCATCTAAATCAAAGCTAACTCCGCCGCCTACTACAAAACCACCAGTTACTCTTTGCATTGAAGGAGTTGCTTGTAGTAATTGTCCAGCAGTTTGAGTAGTACCGGTAACACCAGCGGTACCGCCACCCAAAGTTAAATTTGAAGGAGCTGTAGTTTGACCTCGATAAAGTCCAGTAGCTGGATCTCTTCTACCAAATAAAAAGCTTGTCGGAGTGTTTGGATCGTTGCCTAAATAACTATTAAATCCAAATTGAAATTTAGACCAATCCACGCCTCTTTTAAATGAATTATTAAGACTAATAGATATAATAGAAACATCTAACATAACTTGTTTTTTCAAGCTATTTTTTAGTCTATCTAAATAACTAGCAACTCTTTGGATTTGAGAATTTGTTCCAGTTACTGTTACCAAACCAGCACTAGGATTAATGATTGGCTCTGGAGCTACTAATTTTTCACTTCCGTTATTTAAAATAGCTTGAAGTTCGACATTCAACTTTTCCCAAAAATCAAATTTTTCTTTGGTTTCTATGATATTATCTTGTTTATTTGCATCATCACTATTGCTGCTACCTGATTCTATATCAGTAGGGGCCGCATCAACAGAAGCTTTTGTGATTGCTTTTCCTTCTCTTATAGATGTAATATAATCTATTTTGAATGTTCTAGTTGTGGTAGAAGATATTTGCAACAAATTTTTGTTGTATTCATAACTTAGATTGTTTTTAGTTAATAAAACACCAAAAATTTCTCTCAAAGTTAGGTCTTTTATGTTGATACCAGAAACACTTTCATCTAAAATACTTTTAGCGTGTTCGTCTTTTCTAACTATACTAAAATCACAAACATCTGAAAGCTGATTTAACACTTCATTTATGCTAACCGTGTCAGATATTTTTATATTAAACACTCTATTTTTACAACTATCAGCAAACGCTACTTGACACGCAAATGAAGCACACAAAAAAGTTGCAAAAATCTTTTTATAGACATTTTTACCAAGATATAGAGACATTTTTATTTTCCTTGCTAGTTAATTTTAAATTTATTTCTTCTGTTTGATTTATCAATCTTACACTACTAAAACTAATTTTATCGACTTTATAGGCATCTATATCATCGCCTAATTTATACCATCTTCCATTGATTTTAGCTCTATCAGCCAAAACTGCACTCAATTTATACACTATCGAATCAATATCTGTTTCGTTGTTGCTTCTTATGGATTGTTGGCTTTCCATAGAAAATGGATCTAAAACACTATTCATCTGATCTTCGCTCAATCCAGCTCGT
>JAGAZK010000147.1 GCA_017940085.1 Campylobacter sp. | reverse complement strand
TTGTACTATTTTATCAATATCCAAAGAAATTACATTTGAAATTTCTATTGAAAAATTATCGCCATTGATAAAACCAAGTAAAATAGGTGCATTTTGTGCTGATTTTAGTTCGTTTATTTTTTGATTTAGAAATTCTTTAACATTTGTTTTATTGTATCTGGATAAATTTAGCCACAAAATATGCAAATCATATCCGCTAAGATTGTTGTTAAAAGTCAAACTATCATCATAACTACTAAATTTAAATTCGGCTTTTAATTGAGAAAAATCAAAAAATTTATTTAACACGCTTGAAATCATCTCAAAAGAATGATTTCTATGAATAAATATTTTTATTTGTTTGTTGTTTGGATTTTCTTTTAAACGCATAAGCTCAATTCTAAGAGTATTTTGAGAAAAAAGTAAATCATAATTCATTTTACCGCCTTTATCAAATCAAATTTAATTAATTTTTCTATTGTATTTTGTAAGCTATAAAGTGGTATATGCAATTTTTCAGCGATTTTTAAAGCGTCATTTTTGCCATCACAATATGCTAAAAAATGCCTTAGATTCATCATATCTATCGGATAATCGCCCTTGTTTATCGTAGAAATCAAACCCCTAGAACCTAAATTTGGCTCACAAGTCGTATTTAGAGAATAAATTTGATTGAGTTCCAAATTTAATATACTTCTTTTTGCGTATAAAATACCGCCTTCTAAACCGCTTGGAGTTACGAAATCTAAATCATCTAAGCTTGTGTGATATTGTTTAAACTCTCCAAATTTAGTGCGACAAAGTGTGGATATGCCTAGATTTAGATTAGGTGTATTAAACTGCCTTTCATCGCTACCACGATTAAGAAATGAATAAATTTTAGGATTATTAGAAGTAAATTTAAGTGCATTTAGAGCTGCTCTATCGCTAAGAGAGTTTTCGTTTGGACTTAAAACTACGCTATAATCTCCATCATCTCCTATACAACTAAGTGTAAATCCAGCTTTTATATTTGATTTTAGATAGTCGTAATTTTGGCTTATAAATGCGATAGAGCCGATAGTTTCAGGATTGATAAGAAATTTATAATTATAACGGCGATTTGGTAAGTTTTTTAGCCATTTTATAAGCTCCACCCATACAGCAGGACCGCTTAATTCGTTGTTTGCCATTTGTGGGTGGCATAAATAAGTCGTGATTAAAATCGTTTCATCTGTAGGATTTGTCGCACCAATATCCAAAGTGCCATAAATAAGGCTTCCGTTCGGATTAAATTTGCTATCAATAAAATCTTTATATTTGCCATTTTTTAATTTTATTTTTTCATTGTGAGAGATGCAAAATCCCCATCTTTTCTCATAATAGCTTGTTACATAAGGGATTGCGTTTGGGATATTTGGGATTGAATATAAGTGTCGCTCAAGCTCGGCTAATTCAATCTCAGTATTAATTGGCATAGAATAATTAACAATATGGAGATTGTTTTGCTTAAAATCACAAATTTTATCGCCATTTGGGGTGATGATATAAGCATCATAGCAGTTCCATTCATCAGGGATAGTCCAATCAAAGCATTTTGTGCCAGATTTTAGTTTGTGATAGACAATTTCGCCATTTAAAACTTCGTTAATTATATCTAAAGACTGCCTAAAGCCTTCGCCAGTAATACTTCTAGGGATTTTAAATAATTTTGCAATTAAGTCGTATGGTGTTAAATTTGATAAATTTTCTTGTGATTTTTGGTTTAAATTTGCGGTTGGATTTGCTTTAGTATTCTTAGAAGCGTAATACCCCCCCCCTAACTACATCAGCCGCGATATTGTTTGAGCGAATTGGCTTAATCAAATTTTGAGCTTTCACTAAATTTTCCATTTTTTTAAGTTGATTGCTATTATATCAAAATTCTTGGCTAAATTCATAGCCTTTTTTATTAAGGGCTTTTGTAATGCTTTCTTGATGATCTTTGCCTTTGGTTTCAAGCGTGATCGTAATCATCGCATCTCCATAGCTTAATTTGGTAGAAAATCTATCATAATCAATCTTGACAATATTTGCATTAGTATCTCTTAAAACTTCGGTTAGTCCAGTTAAAGCTCCTGGTTTATCAACTAAAGTTACATGAATAATCATTTTTCTATAGCTTTTAATCAGACCTTTTTCAATAATGATATTTAGCATTTGCACATCGATATTTCCGCCACTTAGCACTACGCCGATTTTCGCATCTTTTTTGTATTTGAATTTTTTCTCCAAAATCGCAGCTACTCCGACAGCTCCAGCACCCTCAACTACGACTTTTTGTTGTTCAAGTAAATACAAAATCGCATTTGCAATCTCTTCGTCATTTACTTGAACCATTTCATCAACACTTTCTAAAATATGCGATAAAGTGATTTTACTAGCATCTCTAACTGCAATTCCATCAGCAATGGTGCGAACTGAGCTTGAATTGCATTGTTTTTTCTTGCGAAAGCTTTCATACATAGCAGGAGCTCCACTTGCTCCTACGCCGATGATTTTGATATTTGGATTGATTTGCTTAGCACAACTCGCAGCTCCACTTATAAGTCCGCCACCGCCCACAGGAAGCACGATATAATCAAGATCAGAGATTTCATCTAGCATTTCAAGTGCGATTGTGCCTTGTCCTGCTTGAACTAGCTCGTCATCAAATGGGTGGATAAAGCTCATTCCATTTTCTTTGGCAAATTCTAGCGAATAAGCATAAGCTTCATCAAAATTATTGCCTTTTAATATTACTTCAGCTCCAAGAGCCTTTGTGCCGACAACTTTTGAGAGTGGGGCGGCTTCAGGCATGATAATCACAGCTCTAACGCCAAAATGTCTTGCACTAATAGCTACGCCTTGAGCGTGATTTCCAGCACTTGCAGCGACTACGCCACATTGTTTTTGTGCTTTTGTGAGATGAGCGATTTTGTTAAAAGCACCGCGAACTTTGTAAGCACCAGTGATTTGTAAATTTTCTTTTTTTAGATAAATTTGAGCATTTGCGATTTTGCTTAGTTTTGGAGCAAGTCCAAATGGAGTTTTTGCCACAAATCCGTCAATTGTGCGTTTGGCTTGAATAATTTTATTTAAATTTACCATTATTTTCCTTTTTTCCACTCAAATTTGGCTTTGTATTCTACCATAATACAAGCATTTTGAACGAAATTTATTTTATTTTTTTGTGCTATTTTAAGGACATTTTCATTTGTAATTCCAAGCTGGAGCCAAAAATTACTAATACCTTTTTTTATAATCTCATCTATTAAAACTTCGGCAAATTCGCCTTTACGAAACATCACCACAGTATCGATTGGCTCATTTATTTCATTTAAATTTTGATAAATTTTGCGTGAATAAATTTCGCCTTGTTTGGGATAGACTGGATATACGCAAAATCCTTTATCAATAAGAAATTTTCCAACCATATTGCTATCTTTTTGCGGATCTGGGCTAAAGCCGATTACAGCGATGTTTTGCATAGTTTGTAAAATTTCATTTATTGGTTGCATATTTGTCTTTTTTTTGAAAAATTAGCCGTGATTTTAGCTAAATTTGACATAAAAAACACTAAATT
>JAGAZK010000146.1 GCA_017940085.1 Campylobacter sp. | reverse complement strand
TTATCTTTTAAATTCAATTTATGAAGTTTTTAATCTAAAAACTTAATTGTTTGTAACTTTTAAATTTGACAATTATAAAAATTGTCTTTGGCTCAATCGATCACTTGTTTAGATTTCAAAGATTGACTAAAAGATAGTTTTGACAATGGTAATTTAAAAAACAAAACGAAAATGAAAAAGATTATTTTTGAAATGTGTCTTTTGTTTTCGTGAAGTGGAATTGTATAAAAATCAAGCTTAAATGTAGGTTAAAAATATGTGGTTTTAAAAATAAATTTTTAAAAATAAAATTGCCGTATAAAAATATCCATAAACTCGATTTTAATCAAATTTTTGTATAATTTTGCTATGAAAATTATACAAATTTTAGTGGTTTTTATTATTGTTTTGATGCCAAATTTAATAAATAGCGAAGATTTTGGGGATAAATTTGAATTATCTTTAGATAATGGTAATAAATTGTGGCTTCAAAAGAGACAAAATGGCTTTTTGATTACGCAAAATGCTATAAATTTGCAAAATAATCAGGCAATTTTATTTTTGTTTTTTACTACTTGGTGTCCATCGTGCAAACAAGAATATCCTAAATTTTCACAAATCGGCATAGATTATCCAAATTTGCGAGTTATTGGTGTTTTACTAGAAAACCGCACAAAAACCGATATAATTCGGTTTAAAAATGCTTTTAAGATTGATTACGAAATAGTTACAAGTGGATATGAAAAGTTTTCAAAAAATCTCGGTGGTATCATTGGGACGCCAACTACGATTTTGCTAGATAAACAAGGCGAAATTATTTATAAAAAGCTCGGCACAAATGATATTGACGAGCTTAACAAAGCAATAAAAGAAGTAAATTAGTTTTCTAGCACAAAATCCACGCTAATGCCAAGCGATTTATCGCTTTCAAATAGCTCTAAGCGATATTTCATCGTGGTTACGCACGAGCTAACTACGATATTTCCTATATAAACACCACCTTTTTTGATTAAATCAGCTTTTATCGTCCCCATATCCATATTTAGCCCATAAATATGAGCTTTTAAATTTTTATATTCGTCGTCAAGTCCGTTAATACGCAAACTAAGCGGCACCATACTTCGCAATGGCTTTGGTTCGAGCGAAATTTCCACGCTTTTTTCACCAAATTTGACTACGCAATTTTGCAAATTTAAATCACATTCGCCGTTTTGCAAATTTACTTCTTTTTTACTATCGCTACAACCAAAAAGCAAAAAAACTGCTACTAAAATCCCAAAAAATCGCATTTTTACTCCAAATATTCAATTAGTTTTTTTGTAATATCTTTAAATTGTAAAATCTTATGCCCCGAGTTTGCTTTTGCAAATTTTTCAGCTTTTTCATAAGTATCAAAAGGTATCAAATCATCGCCACTTGCACTCATTATACGACTTCCAAATACAAAAAACGCTTCACTTGCTTCAATTAAATCTCCGCTTTCAAAATCACTAACTAAAATTTTTTTAATCGGCACAAAATGCTCTGAACTAGAAATTTTATAAAAATAATAAAACATCGGTTTTACCGAGCTAAAAAGCACTTTTTCGCCATCACTATATTCCAAAACGGCAATAAATTTAGGCGATTTAAAAACATCTATAAATTTAATAGGACAAGTCGTATTTGTATCCTTAAAATAAGGATCTTGTGGCGAATTTATACCAAAAACAAAAACGCAAACCACGCACAAAATAATAATTTTTTTCATAACAAATCCTTGTTTTTAAAGCACCAAAAGCTAATAATTAGGCAAATTACGCCTAAAATAAATGGATAAATTAGCGAATAAATCATAAAATTTACTCCGCCAAAAGTTTGCAAAATATAATAAGCTGCCGGTCCAATAACGGCTAAATTTGGCTCAAATAAGCAAATTGCGGCTATACGAAATACTTCAAGCGGATTTAAAATCGCAATAGTATAAATTACGCTTTCATGGACTGAACTTTTCATCATTAGCCCCATTAAAGCTAAATCTAAAAATGCTAATAAAAATAACCATAACAAAAATGCAAATCCAAGTGCAAATTCCGGCGTTTTTATCACACTTGCTATCAAAAATCCAAATGCCAAAAACACAAATCCCAGCACCAAAAGCAACGCTGTATAATAAAATAACACAAAATAAGGAATCTCTACGCTTTTAAAAAGAGCGATGATTACGGCAAAAATTAAGGCTAAAAGTATCGGTAAAATCGCAGTTATTAGCCGACCTAAGACCATTCCAAAATAATAATCTTTTAAATTTATTGGAAAACTTAGTAAATATTCTAAATTTCCAAGTTCTCTATCGCTTAAAATGCCCCTAACAACGGTGATTAAAATAAAAATCGGCAAAATTACAACACAAATTTGAATAAACAATAAAAGCATTCTAGTTAGC
>JAGAZK010000145.1 GCA_017940085.1 Campylobacter sp. | reverse complement strand
CGCCGGAATTTGCGCTAGCGATTTTTTGGAAAATCGGAAATAGCGTTTGCTCGGCGTATGCGAGGTTTCGCTCAGTAAAATCGAGTTTTAGTGAGCGTTTGACGATTTTGTGCGCGCTTTGGAAGCGGAGGTAGATTTTGCCGTTGTGGTTGATGAGTTGCATTGTTTTCCTTTGTGAAAATTTGTGAAATTTGCGCTATTTGCGTAGTTGGCGCAAACACCGAGGGCAAATTTTATGCGGTAGTTTAAATATTTGGTAAAATTTTGCGAAATTTGTGTGAAATTTGTCGAAATATTTTTTATTGTAAGATTTTTGAAGCGTTCGCTATTGTCATTGCAAGGCGTGCCTCGCGCGCACAAAGCAAAATTCCCTTTGCCTTTCATTTGTCATTGCGAGGAGCGAAGCGACGAAGCAATCTACGAATATAAAATTTCGGCGCAGTGTTTTTGCAGAATTTCAAAATTTAAATAGAATTTTGCTTTACATTTTACTGGATTGCTTCGCTACGCTCGCAATGACAAAACAGGCGTAAAATTTGCACTTAAAAAGAGCTTAAAATTTAAAATTCAGCCAAATTTCAGTGCAAATTTTAAAACTCAAATTTATCACTAAAATTCCCAAATTTAGGCTGTTTCAAGCGCATAAAATTCTCCGTAAATCAGAGCATTTTACTTTTATGTATGTAAAATGAAATCTATTTACAAGGAGGAAACCATGAGAAAAGGTTTCACTATGATCGAGTTGATCTTCGTTATCGTTATTTTAGGTATCTTGGCAGCTATCGCTATCCCAAGACTTGCAGCTACTCGTGATGATGCTGAGGTTAGCAAAGCAGCTACAAACTTATCAACACTAGTCAGCGATATTGGTGCATATTATACATCACAGGGCACTTTTGCAAGTGATATTAAAGTAATGACAAATGTTGTAGTAGATAGCACAAGCGAGATGACTATCGCTTCTAATGGTAATGCTAGTGGAACAGCAGCTGGTAAAAAATGTTTGAAATACACAATTACACCAGAAGTAGCAACTAGCGCTAAGAAAACTCCTGCTTATATTAAAGTAGAAGCGGGAACAGATAAAGATGCTTCAATCTGCAAAAAGATTCTTGATGTTCCAAGCGTAGCAAAAATAGCCACCATTAAAAATAAAGACAATACAGAATCTGGTGCTTCATTCAAAGGTCAAACCTATAATACAGAGAAGAAAGTTTGGGAACCAGATGAGAAACCAACATATGGCTACCAACTAACTGGTCTTAATGTAGTATTCTAATCTAAACTTTGTTTAGAGTGATGCTTGTAGGCTCGGGCGAAAGTCCGAGCCTTTTTTATTTTAACTTTTCTGTAATTTTTAAAATTTTATCACTTAGTTTTTGATTTTTATCTTTTATAGCTTTTATAAATAATCCGTCTAAAAGTGCATTAGTTGTTTCTTTGCTTAAAACCATAGGCGATAATTTATCTCTTTGTATGGGGTAATTCTCCCAACACACTCCTATGCAAAATTCGCCTTTGGTTTTTTGATTTTTGTGGTTGTATTCGCCGAATATGACATAAAAATCTTCTTCTGTATCTTTAAATAAAATGCAGTCTTTTTTGTCTAATTTCCAATACGAAACTATATTATTAATGTCTAACATAATTATCCTTACAAACAAAAAAGGCTCAAAGCCGAAGCTCCGAGCCAAAAGATTTTACTCTAATTTTATATTAGAATTTTACGCCTTGACCGCTAACAGTATAAATTTTACCAGACATAGCTTTAAATGAGTTAGAATTTAAAAGTGTTCCGCAAGCACCTTTTTCAGCTGGTTTTGATGCCTTAATAGCATCGTCCAATGCTTTTTGTGCGGCATCAACAGCTTCTTTTGCTTTTGCAACAGCATCTTTATCAGTGGCATCAACTTTTGCTTCTTCAGCTTTTGCGTTATTTAGAGCTTTTTGAGCAGCAACAACTTCGGGAGCGACAGTTGCAGCAACGCCTACACTAGATGAACCTTGCTCTGAAAAAACAGTTAGCGTAACGCATTCATCAACATTACCAACTTTTAACTTATATTCTGTATTGCTATTAGCAGCAGGGGCTGTCTCGCTATTACTCCAACCAGTTACATTTGTCATAGCTGAAAATACACCAAAATCAGCTTGTGCTGTATAATAAGATGTAATGTCGCTAACAGTTGTGCTTAAATTTGTCAAAGCTTTTGAAACCTCAGCATCATCTCTCGTAGCTGCAAGTCTTG
>JAGAZK010000144.1 GCA_017940085.1 Campylobacter sp. | reverse complement strand
TTTATAAATATTTACCCATACTTTTGCGATTTTAGTAAAAGTATGAGCTAGAAATTATTTAAGTTTGTTTATTCGTTTGACTTCTACTTCTATTGGCTCAAAAACATCGTCATCATCAATATAGCCTTCAATTTCGATCAAATCATCTGTAGTTACGCTAAGCCCACGCCAAATTTTGTCATCAATATCGATTAAAATCACACCAGTATCGTCTGCAAATTCGTATTTTTCGTGCTCAACTTCTCTTATGATTTTGCCTTGTAAAACCACTCTCGTGTCATCTCTGGCTTTTCTGGCTTGAGCTACGGTAAATTTAGGTGTATCGCTGATAAATCCGCCTTTTTGAGTTTGGCTTGAATTTGTGCTACCAAAACTCTCAGCTCCCCAAGCCACCATACAAGCTAAAATTAAAGTTAAAACCAATCTTTTCATTTTATCTCCTTTTTTCTAGCAAATATTAGCACCAAAACATAAAAAATTTGTTATATTAAATTTATAGAGCAAATTTAGTCTAAATTTAATCCAAAATTTAATCAAATTTAGCCCAAATTTGATTAAATTTATTTTATTTTCGCACAAGCGAGTTCGTATCCACTTCCACAAGATATTTTAAATAATTTTTGTGCTTCTTTGTGGTCTTGGTCGCAAACTCCGCCTTTGCCACTTTCGTAATATAATCCTGCTTTGTAACAACCTTGTGGGTCTTTTAAAGAACAAGCTTTGTTATAATATCTAAGTGCTTTCCAATGAGATATTTTGCTAGATTTATTTACGCCGTTTTCTTCGTGAATTTGACCAATTGCAGTCTGAGAATAAGCGATTTTAGCACACGAATCTTTGTAATTTTGTTTGCAAGCTATTTTGAAAAATGGAATTGATTTTTTGGGAGATTTTTGGATACCCATTCCTTCTAAATACGCCATTCCCAGCTGATAACAAGCTGCCATATTATTGTCTGTGGTGCATTTGAGTTTGAGATCTGGAGCAAATCCTTGATTTGAGCCAAAATCATTTGAGCTAATATTGTTTAAATTTGGGCTAAAATCGTTGTTTGATTTAAAATTTGGTTGGGGACTACTTGGTATTGAGTTGGTTTCAGCACTAAATTCTTGGATTTGTGTTTTTTCAAAATCTTCTAAATCTTCTTCAGCATCTATAATCTCAACTTCATTTGCCAAACAAACCCCAAAAGATAAAATAAGCAAAAATATTAGTTTTTTCATAAATTTCCTTTTTTAAAAAATTAGCCAATGTCAAAATATAAAATTTTGTTAAACAAATTGTAAAAATATGGCAAATTTACTCAAATTTGGCTCTAAATTTGAGTAAATTTGGTCAAATTTAATTAAATTTATTAAATTTGATTATTTATTACAAGCCGGTTCAAACCCGCCCTCGCAAGATATTTTGAAAAATTTTTGTGCGTGTTTGTCACTTTTTTTGCAAACGCCGTCTTTGCCTGTTTCATAAAACGAAGCTAGATTATAGCAGCCTTGCGGGTCTTTTAAAGAGCAAGATTTTTTGTAATATTTAAACGCTTTTATAAATGATCTTTTGTGAGTGTGTTTTGTGCCGTGATCTTCGTAGTGTTTGCCGATAGCCGTATAAGAATATGCAAATTTCGCACACGAATCTTTATAATCTTGTTTGCAGGCTATTTTGAAAAATTGCGGTGCTTTTTTGGGGCTTTTGTTGATACCAATTCCTTCTAAATAAGCTTCTCCAAGCTGATAGCAAGCACTCATATTATCGTCTGTTTTGCATTTGAGTTTGAGATCTGGAGCAAAGCCATCTTGGGCTTCTTGTGTTTGATCTAAATCGTCTTGAGCGTCTATTGCTTCATTTGCCAAACAAACACCAAATCCTAAAATCAACAAAAATATTAGTTTTTTCATTTTTTATCCTTTTATTTGAGTTCGTAACATTTTCTAATAACGCTTCTTTTGTCCAAATAATCAGCTTTTAGACAATATTCTTCTGCTTTTGTCAGATTTCTTTGAAAATATTCGCCTTTTATATACATTTTTGATAATGTATCACACGCCTCAAATGTGCCATTTTCGCATAATTGTTCGTATGTTTTGACAGCTTTGTCTTTGTCTTGGCTGACACCATCTCCTATATAATATAAATCTGCTAGTCTTAAAAGTCCGTAATTTTGGTAATTTTTAGGCATTATTTGTGAGCTTTTTTCGTATAAATTTACTGCGACTGATTTGTTTTTTGAGATTTCTTTGCTTCCATTTTCGTAAATTTGCCCCAAATAAAAGCACGAAATCGCTTTGTCATAATCTTTTAATTTGTTTTGGTCATCACAGGCTTTTGTAAGGTCTAAAAATGCTTTTTGAATGTCTTGTCTGACTTGCAAACCATAAAAATAATAACTCCCAGAAATCGCGCAAGATTCAATATAATCTGCCTGACAAGCTTGATGATGATAATCGGCTATTTTAGTATGACCTTGCCTGTTTTTTTGGCTGTAAATCGCCATTTTGTAGCAGCTTTGCCCGTCTTTGTTTTCGCATTTTTGCATCGTATCTTTGATACTGCACCCAAAAAAGACGAAAATTATCATAATTGCAAATATATTTTTCATTGATTTAGTCTTTTGTAATTTTGACAAGCTTTTTGCATACCAGCATCACAAGCTATGCCATAAAATTCTTTGGCTCTGATTGTGTCTTTTGGGACACTTTTGCCTTCTTCATATAAAACACCTAGATTGTTGTAAGCTGTTTTGTCGCCAAATTTGATAGCTAATTCTAAAAATAATCTTTCTTTTTCATAATCTTTTGTGTATTGAAATACTTGAGACAATAAATAACAGCCGTGAGCGTCCTTGTTTTCGCAAGATTTGCTTATTAAAAATATTGATTTTTGTGGGTCTATTTCAAGTCCGTTGCCTTGAAGATAATTAACTCCAAGTTCTCTGCAAGCAGCGAATATATCAGAATCACAAGCTTTTTGATATAGTTTGTTTGCTAAATTTAAGTATTCTTTATTTTTGAAAGACAAATTTTGATAATTTTTTGCTACAAAAAAACAACCTTCTTGATCGCCTACATCGCAAGCTTGAGTAAAAAATCTCAACGCTACATCGCTGTTTCTTTCGCCAGAAAATCGTTTTTTCCAGTGTGTTTTGTCGTAATTTTTGCCTATTTGTGTGTATGCTGATCCAAGCGCTAGGCAGTAAATTTCGTATTTTGTGTTATCGCAAGCTATTTTGTAATATTTACTTGCTCTTTTGGGATCTTGTTTTAAAATAAAAAGATTTCCCAGCTCATAACACGAACTAAAGGCATTTTTAGAACAAGCTTTTGCGTAAGCTTTGATTTTTTCGGCATTTGATAATTCTTGATTGTCTCTTATGCTTTTGGTTAGATTATCCGCTTGTGTCGGTGTGAGCTGAGAACAAGCACAAAACAATATGGCAAAAATACATACAAAAAATTTTTTCATTTTGCCTTTTTCCCATTTAGCCATTTTTCTATCTCTTTGATTTGCGTTTTCACGCTTACATTTGCCGTGCCGCCAAGTGAGCTTCTAGCTTCTTTTGAATTATTTAAATTTAGCACTTCTAACGCTCGTTCATCAAAATCTTTATAAATTTTCCTAAGCTCTTTTAAAGAGATTTCGCTTAAATCAATTCCTAAGCTTTCGGCTTTTGCAACGCATTTTCCTGTAATAAAGTGAGCCTGTCTAAACGGAACGCTTTTTTCACGCACCAAAAAATCAGCCAAATC
>JAGAZK010000143.1 GCA_017940085.1 Campylobacter sp. | reverse complement strand
TGGGATTTTTTCTAAATTTTGTGGAGTTATGAAATTTAAAAGTTCAATTATTTTTTGCCTATTTAAGGCGATAAATTCACTATAACTTCTAGCCATTGCTTCGCCAAATCCGTCTAAATTTATAAGATCTTCGTATTTTAAATCAAGCCAAGTTTGCGGGTAAATTTGAGCGATTTTTTTTGCAGCTACTTCACCGATTAGCTCACAGCCAAGTGAAGTTATAAATTTGTCTAAATTTGGGCTTTTTGAAGCGTTTATGGCATTTAATAAATTTGATATTTTTTTATCTTTAAAACCTTCAAGATTACTAAAATCACTCTCTTTGAGCCTATAAATATCAGCAATTTCTTTGATTTTATTATTTTCAAAAAGCAATGAAATAATGGCTTCTCCAAGCCCGTCTATATTCATACATTTTTTAGAAGCAAAATAAATTAGCGAATTTAAAACCCTTGCTTTGCAAGAAAGATTTTGACATTTTAAAATTGCTCCATCATCAAATAATTCAGATCCACACTCAGGGCAAATTTGTGGTTTTTGGATATTTGTTTGGGTGCCATCTCTGCGGTCTTTATACACACTTGTAAGTTTAGGAATCACATCTCCACTTCTAATTATCGTAACAACATCATTTTTCATCAAATTTAATCTTGTAATTTCATCAAAATTGTGAAGAGTGGCGTTTTTGACTATGGCTCCATCGATATTTACAGGCTCTACCACAGCTACAGGCGTGATTGCACCAGTTCTGCCGACTTGCCAAATCACATCTTTTAAACGAGTAGTTTTCTCAAGTGGCGGAAATTTGTAAGCGACCATAAATTTAGGAAATTTAACCGTATAGCCAAGATCGTTTTCTTTGGAGCGTAAATTTATTCTAATTACCATTCCATCGAGCATAATTGGCTTTTGCTCTCTTTGGGAATTTAAATCTAAATAAGCTTTTTGGATTTGCTCGGCTCCATTTACAACCCCACAAAATGGATCTCTTAAAAACCCAAGATCCCTAACAAAACGCATTAATTCATCGTGTGTAGCGAAATTTAATGAATTTGCCCCTACTCCCCAAGGATAAAATTTGAGTTTTCTAGATTTTGTAATGGCACTATCTAGTTGTCTAAGACTGCCTGAAGCTGCATTTCTAGGATTGGAGAGCAAATTTTCTCCGTTTTTTTGACGCTTAGCATTAATCAAATCAAAATCGCTTTTAGTTATTACAACTTCACCTCTAATTTCAATCCTATCTTTATAATCAATTTTAAGCGGAATTGAGCTAATTACTTTGGCATTATTTGTTACATTTTCGCCACTAGTCCCGTCTCCTCTGGTCGTAGCTTTGATAAGCTCACCATTTTCATAAAGCAAATTTAAACTCGCTCCGTCAAATTTAGGCTCTATATAAAAATCAAATTTGCTTTTCTCGCCTCGCTCAAGCCATGCTAATAATTCATCAAAATCAAAAATATCTTCCATAGACCACATTTGTGCAATATGATTTGATTTTTCAAAACTCTCCAAAATCTCACCACCAACTCTATTTGTAGGCGAAAATGAAACTTTATTTTGTGGATTTTGTCGCTCATAAATTTCTATTTTTTGATACAGCTCGTCATATTCGCTATCTGTTGCAATAGGATTATCTAGCGTATAATACGCCCTAGCCCAGCTATTTAGCGTTTCTACGGCCTTTAAATATTCATCATAATTCATTTTTGCTCTTTAAATCGTGATTTTAGAATAAATTTGATTTAATTTAAACATTTGTGCGTGTTCATATACATCGTGGGTTCTGATAATTTTAGCACCATTTTCAAAAGCTTTTTGGTGCAAAAACAAACTCCCAGCCAATCTATCTTCAACTTTGCTTGGAAAATACGCATTTATAAGCGATTTCCTACTAGCTCCGATTAATAAATCAAATCCAAAATGCAAAAAATGCTCTAAATTTTTGATTAATTTCATATTGTCATTTGCAGTTTTGCCAAATCCAATCCCCACATCAAGGATAATTTTGTCATAATCTTTAATCTGAGCGAGTTTTGTTTCAAAAAACTCATCAACCACGCCCAAAATATCGCAATCTTTAACATTATCTTGCATATTTTCTGGGCTTCCTATCATATTCATAAGACAATAATACGCATTATACTCTTTAGCAAGCTCACAAAGAGCAGTATTTCCACTAATATCATTAATAAAACAAAATCCATGATCTAATGCGTATCTAAGACAAATTTCATCAAAGCTATCAAGACTAAGCTTAGTTTGTTCGTAGATTTTATGCTTATACAGCTCGTCAATCACAGGCTTTATTCGCTCAAATTCGGCTTTACTTCCTATATATTTGCTTCCAGGTCTTGAGCTAACTGCTCCAATATCCAAAAAATCAGCTCCGCTATTAATCAAATTTTCACTTTTTTTGATACAGTCTTTTAGCTTAGTGCGACTAAATGGATTAAAACTATCGTTGTTAAAATTTAAAACACCCATAATTTGTGGAATTTTTGGCTTTTTAAATTTGATTTTTAAGAAATTTGATAATATTTTTAGTCCAAAATCTTGCATAGCTTCTTTTTTTATTAGAAGTGAAATTTGCTTGTCATTTGCGATCAATACAGCATTTTCAATCTCACTTCCGCCCAAAACGCTGTCTTTTGGGCTAATAAGCTCAGCCCCAACACTCAAAGCATCTTGTTTTAGGATATTTATTGCGGATCGCTTTATA
Organism: Campylobacter sp.; assembly: GCA_017940085.1. Taxonomy (GTDB): domain Bacteria; phylum Campylobacterota; class Campylobacteria; order Campylobacterales; family Campylobacteraceae; genus Campylobacter. The sequence goes on along the minus strand of JAGAZK010000143.1, from coordinate 3,651 downwards.
TTTTTTATGTAAAAATAATTTAAATTTGACTTTTTTTTCATAATGCCTTTGCCGATATTGTGTGGCTTTATTTCACTACAAAGCAAGTCAAAATCATTATTTGAGCTAATTTTATATATTTTCATTTTTGCCTTTTTATGATAAGTAAAAGTAAAGGAGTAAGGATTTGTGGGACTTTTGCGTTTAATTCAGCAAGTTTATAAAGCTTAGCAAAGTATTCTAAATCCTCGCTTTTAAATTTAATCCCCAAATCCAAAGCCTTGCAAACTATGTTTTTTAGGAGTATTAAAAGCTCATTTTTGTTTAATTTATCTTCTTTTTCTAAATTTATTTGCTCATCTATGAAATTATAAGCAGTTTTTAAATCAAGCCTTGTTAAATCTAAATTTAGTGGCTTCATATTTGGCTTTTTTGTGCGGTTTTCCATAATAAGACGGGATCTAATTGTGGGAATTAATAAATTTTTTTCAGGCGAAACTATCACAAAAACAATATTTCTCGGTGGTTCTTCTAATATTTTTAACAAAGCATTTTGCCACTCAAGCCCAAATTTTTTGGCATGTACGATTATTGTTTTTTCTTTGCTTTCTGCTATATAAGCTTCGTTGATGATTTCTCTAGCATTTTCTACTAAAGCATTTTCAAATTCAAAAAAACGCAAATAATTTGGGTCTTTGTCGCACAAAAATTCTGTTTTTATAGCTTCAAAATCATTGCTAATGATGATTTTGCTTTGCATTAAATTTGCACCTTGCCAAACAAGACAGCGTCCATACTAGCATCAAATAATTTAAATAAAGATAATAATTTTATATCAAGCAATTCATCTTTTGAGTTTAAATAAAACGAATTTGGAATATTATCATTTAATATCCACATATAGCTTAGCTCACTACTTTGGGCGATTTGGGCTTGGACAGTGTTTGTTTTGCCCACATAAAAATATATATATCCATTTGGGAAAGCGATACTTAGCATATCTTCAAGCAATGCCATATCTTCGATTGTTTTGATTTGGTTCAAATTTGGATACAAAGATTTTAGGCTAATAAATGGTAAAATCGGTCTTTGTGTAGTTTTTTTGTTGATATTTTGCAAAAAATACTGCTCAAACCACTCTCTTTCTTCATCGCACACAAAAACAAACGAATATCCATCTAACAAAAATCTAAGTCTTGAAGATAAAAGCGGTGTCCATTCGGTCCGCCTTTCTTCAAGCCATTTCATAAAAAAACCTTCATTTCTTATGAAATCAAGCGTCCATTCTAGTAAGCTCGTCATCAAGCGTCCAATTCATAAGCTTTGTGTAATGCTCTAACAGCGAGTTCGCCGTATTTTGAGCTAACTATCATTGAAATCTTAATCTCGCTAGTTGAGATCATATGAATATTTATACCTTCATTTGCCAAAGTCGCAAATGCCAAACTTGCCACGCCAGAGTGGCTTTTCATACCTACACCCACAACGCTCACTTTGACCACATCGTTATCAATATCAACAGATTTTGCTTCATTTTCTACTATTGATTTTGCCATATCTGCTTCATTTTGTGGGACGGTAAAACCTATGCTTGTAGTGCCATCTTCTTTGGAATTATTTTGGATAATAATATCTACATTTATGTTTTTTTCTGCTAGTTTCGTAAAAATCGCAGCCGCAACTCCAGGCTTATCTGTAACGCCCCTAATCGTAACCCTAGCTTGATTTTTATCAAGTGCAATTCCGCTAATTAAAACTTTTTCCATATCTTGCATACCCTCTTCTCCTGTGATTAATGTTCCTGAATTATTGTTAAAACTACTTCTAGTTACTAAATTTACGCTCAATTTTTTGGCTAATTCTACGCTTCTATTTTGCAAAACTTTTGCTCCCATACTAGCAAGTTCAAGCATTTCGTCATAACTAATCTTTTCAAGCTTTTTGGCTTTTGGCTCTATTCTTGGATCAGTCGTATAAACGCCATCAACATCAGTATAAATTTCGCAAACATCAGCTTTTAATGCTCCAGCTATCGCTACAGCACTCAAATCGCTCCCACCACGACCCAAAGTCGTAACTTCGCCTTTTTCATTTACACCTTGAAATCCAGCCACAACTACGATTTTGCCTTCTTTTAAGGCGTTTTTGATATTTGTAGTATCGATTCTAAGAATTCTAGCTTTTGTGCTTACATCATCTGTGATAATTCCAGCGGCTCTACCGCTCATAGATACAGCATCATGTCCATTTGCATTTAAAGAAATCGAAAGCAAAGCACTCGTAACTCGCTCACCTGCACTAAGCAACATATCCATATCGCTTGATTGTGGGGCATTTTTGGCAAAATGTTCTGCATACTCAATTAATCTATTCGTAACTCCACTCATAGCAGAAACCACGACTACTACATCATTTCCTGCTCTTCTTGTTTGAATTACTCTTTTAGTAACTTCATCTATTCTTTCAAGTGTTCCAACACTTGTGCCACCGTATTTTTGCACTACCAACATTAAATATATCCTTCGTCTTTAAAATATTTCAAAACTTTATGATAAATAGGCTTTTTGAAATGATTTACCAAATCAAAAACCCCATTAAAATCAACAAATTTATAATCATCAAATTCTGGATCTTTTGTGTTTATATCGATTTTCGCATTACTTTTTAGGCGAACTAAAAAATATTTTTGGCTTTGACCATCATAATGCATTTTTTTGGCAATTCCTTGCGGAAAATCATAGCTTAGCCACTCTGGGTGTTGAGCCAAAATTTCCACCTCATCAGTGCCAATTTCTTCACTTAATTCTCTTAAAATCGCTTCTTTTGGCGTTTCTTTTTCGTCAATGCCACCTTGCGGAAACTGCCAAGCTCCTTTTATATCACTTCTTTGAGCTATTAAAAATTTACAATCCAAAGGATAAGCAGGAGACAAAACGACAGCAGCGACATTTGGTCTGTATTTTTTTTCCATTTTTTGCCTTGAAAATTTTCAAAAAATGCTACCCAAAAAACCTTTAAACTCTAATAAATAATAGGCTTTTAAGTAAATTTTGACTAAACTAAAAAATGCAAATTTATATTCATATTCCATTTTGCGTGAGCAAATGTCCGTATTGTGCGTTTGGCTCGTTTGCAAACAAATCAAATTTAATCCAGCCGTATTTTGCGGCTCTTAAAAACGATATTTTGCACAATTTTATAAATCTAGATTTAAAAGACAAACAAATTTCGTCTATTTTCATAGGTGGCGGGACTCCGAGTTGTGTGGAGACCAAATTTTACGCACCTATTTTTGAGATTTTATCGCCATTTTTAAGCCAAAACGCCGAAATCACCACAGAAGCCAACCCAAACTCAGCAAATTTGACTTGGCTTAAAGATATGCACTCATTTGGGGTAAATCGCATAAGTTTTGGGGCTCAAAGTTTTGATGAAAAAAAGCTCAAATTTTTAGGTCGCATTCATGATAAAAAAGCGATTTTTCAAGTTGTGCGAGACGCTAAAACAGCTGGTTTTAGCAATATTAATATTGATTTGATTTATGGGAGCAAATTTGATACTAAAAAACTTCTTTTAAATGAATGTGAAAATATAGCCAAACTTGGTATTGAGCATATTTCTGCGTATGCTTTGAGTATAGAAAATAATACTAAATTTGCCCCCAAACCCCAC
>JAGAZK010000142.1 GCA_017940085.1 Campylobacter sp. | reverse complement strand
GATGGATAAAGTTAAAGATGATGTTGAGTTTATGAGCTCAGCCGAAGCCAAAGAACACAAAACCGCAATCGATACTTGCACAAAAAAATGATTTTAGATCAAATTGTTACAAAAGTAAAAGAAAATTTATCCCAGCAAAAAGCCAAAATCCCATTTAATGTGCTTGAAAATGCGATTAAATTTGCTTACAGTCCAAGAGATATAAAACCAGCATTAAAAAATAAAAACAAAATCAATATAATCGCAGAAATCAAAAAAGCAAGTCCTAGCAAGGGTTTAATTAGACAAGATTTTGATCCATTAAAAATCGCATTAGATTATGAAAAAGCCGAAGTTGCAGCGTTTTCTGTGCTGACTGAGAAGGATTTTTTTCAAGGCGATCTTGAATATTTGGCTTTGGTTAGAAGATATAGCACAACTCCGATTTTGCGAAAAGATTTTATAATTGATCCTTATCAAATCGCACAAGCTAGGATTTATGGGGCTGATTTTATTTTGTTAATAGCTAGGATTTTAGATCAAAGTGAGCTAGAAAATTTATTAAATTACGCTAGAGAATTAAATTTAGAAGCTCTAATTGAAGTTCATGATGAGCAAGATTTAGATAAAGCTCTTAAAGCAAATGCTACGATTATCGGCATAAATCACAGAAATTTGCAAGATTTTTCAATGAATTTGGACTTGAGCAAAAATTTAATCCCACTAATCCCAAAAGACAAAATTATCGTAGCTGAGAGTGGATTATATTCACACGATCAACTTTTAGAGCTTAAAAATATCGGAGTAGATGCTTTTTTGATAGGTGAGCATTTTATGAGACAAGATAATGTTTTTGAAGCTGTCAAAAAAATCAAAGGTGAAATATGAAAAGATTTTTCAAACACGAATTTTCGCCTTGGAGAAGTGAGTATTTTAAATCAAAGCCTACAAAATGCGTATTTTGTGATATTGCACAAAATCCACAAAATGATGATGACAATTTCGTGCTTTTTAGGTTTAAATATTGTTTTTGTGTGATGAATCGCTATCCATACACTTTGGGCGAGTTTATGATAATCCCTTATAAGCATATTGATAATATTGAAAATCTAGCAGATGAAATTTGGAGCGAGATGAGTAAAATCGCCAAAATTGGCACAAAAATTCTTAAAAATACTCTTCATGCTAGTGGTGTTAATATTGGTATGAATTTAGGAATTGCCGCTGGAGCTGGTATTAGTGAGCATATACATTATCATTTAGTCCCTAGATGGGAGCGAGATACAAATTTTATCACTACAATTGCTCATACAAGAGTTCATGGGGTGCCTTTTATGGAAGAATTTCAAGCCTTAAAGGTGGCATTTAAGAAAGAATTTGCTTGAAAATTTTATTTTCGCCAAGTGAGAATAAATTTGAAGGCGGAGATGGTAAATTTGACATAAATTTATTGAGTTTCCCGCAAATCAATCGTCAAAAAGTCTTTGAAATTTATTGTGATTTTTTGAAAAATGCTAATATAGATGATATAAGCAAACTTTTTGGGCTAAAAAATCCGCAAATTCCAAATGTAAATTTAGCCACAAAAGCTATTTTGCGTTATGATGGAGTAGCTTTTAGTAGCCTTAAATACGCACTTTTGGATAAATTTGCTCAAAATTATATAGATGAGAATTGTTTGATTTTTTCAAATTTATTTGGCGTTGTAAGACCAAATGACAAAATCCCAAATTACAAACTCTCTCAAGGCGAAAAAATCGGATCATTTGATACTGCAAATTTTTATAAAAACGAATTAAAAGATATTTTAGATGAGTTTTTAAAAGATGATGATATTTTGGATTTAAGAGCAGGGTATTATGATAAATTTTATATTCCGTCCAAACCATACACTACAATTAAATTTCTAAAAAACGGCAAAAATTTAAGTCATTTTGCAAAATATTGGCGTGGGAAAATACTTCAAATTTGTGCTAAAAATAATATCAAAAATATTGATGAGTTTATGAATTTGCAAATAGAAAATTTAAGTATCAATTCAATCAAACAAAGCAAACTCCAAACTCAAATCATATTTGACATAAAAGCCTAAATTTAGCCAAATTTAATTAATTCTAAGATATAATCACAGCTCTTTTTGCCTGAGTGGTGGAACTGGTAGACGCGCCAGACTCAAAATCTGGTATGGGCAACCATGTGTCGGTTCGATTCCGACCTCAGGCACCACTTTAAATCATTAATTTCACGAATAATTCAAATTTATCCTTAATTGTATTTTTTTGATAATCAAATTTAGTTATAAGTAAGTTAAATTTGCTAAAATATTCAAATTTACAATAAGGACAAAAAATGAAAAATATTTTTTTGTTGATTTGTGTTTTGTTTTTTGGTGCGTGTTCTGGAGTAGTCCATGAACCAAAAGTTATCAACACTACAGCTCTAACTAAACAAAATCAAGCCTACACTGGACTTAAAAGAAAAGTTGCGATTGCACGGTTTGGCACTGAGTCCAAATATGGTACGAGCGATCTTTTTGGCGTGAGTTATGATATTAGCAAACAAGCCACAGATATTTTTGCTACCAAACTCACAGAAAGCGATAAATTTGTAATGCTTGAAAGAAGCGATTTAAAGCTTGTTTTAAAAGAGCAAGAATATCAAGGAATTACGCCTAAAAAAGTAGGGGCTGATTATCTTATAGTAGGCTCTATCACAGAATTTGGTAGAAAAGAGCTCTCAGATGTGGGATTTTTTAGTCGCACAAAATATCAAGTCGCTTATGCGAGTGTGTCTATTCGTATAGTTGATACAAAAAGTGGTCATATCATCTATGCCACACAAGGTAGCGGTGAAGCAAGAAGTGAAGCTGGTAAGCAGTTTGGCGTAGGAACTCACGCAGGATATGATGCCACACTAAATGACAAAGCAATTTCAGCCGCAATGGACAATTTTATCAACAAAGTCATGGATAATCTAATGGATAAGCCTTGGAAAAGCTATGTTCTTGGCACTTCTGGATCAAATTTGATAATTGGTGGTGGAAAATTTCAAAATATCAGTGTAGGTGATAAATTTGGCATTTACAAAAATGGAGAAATTTTTACAAATCCACAAACTGGAATAGATATAGAATTACCAGGTGAGCAAATCGCTCAAATAGAGATTGTATCGCAGTTTGGCAATACTTACACAGATGAAGGTTCAATCGCAAAAATCATTAGTGGTTCGCTAAAAGGAGTAAAATTAAATGAAATCTATGTTGCTCAGTAGCCTTGTGGCTTTGTTTTTGGTTGCTTGTTCGTATAGAGAAGATACGATTGTAACTATGGGTGATTATTCGTATTTGAAATTTGATACAAAAAGAAATTTGATCGTTACTATAGATGATACTCAACCTTTTGAAGCCAAAGGTGGAAATAGACTTTATAGGATAAAATCTGGCAAAAGTCATGTCAAAATCACTGATACAAAAGGAAATTTAATAATAGAAAAAAATATTTATGTAGGAAATCAAAATACCTATGAATTCGCACTTGATTAAGATTATTTTGTGCTTATTTGGCTTGTTTTTTGCCGCTTGTAGCGCAAAATACGAAAATTACAATCTTGATGGATATTCTGAGAGCTTTTATTCGTTTGAAAAAAGCGTAAATTTTGATGAAATTACCGAAAAACTTGATCAAATCATTGAAAATAATGAAAATAGAGTTCCACCTGGTATTTACGCCCAATACGGCTATATTTTTTCTAGAAAAAATGAGCCTGTAAGGGCGATTGAATATTTTCAAAAAGAAATGGAGCTTTATCCTGAAAGTAGTGTTTTTATGAAAAGATTGATTGAGCAAATCAACAAAGGAAATCAATGAATTTGATTAAATTTAGCGTTTTATTAGTGGTTTTTGCACTTTTTTTTGGGTGTTCTACAAAAGAGCATAAAATATTAGTTTCTTACAAAGACGCTTATAAAGATATTTATTCTAAAAATTTAGATAGCATTTTAATTTTGCCACCACTAAATTTAACCACAGCCGCAGATGCTGGAGCCTATGCTACTCACGCTATTAGTGAGCCTTTTTTACAAAAAGGTTATTATGTTTTGCCAGTAAATTTGACAAATGCTTTCTTTTTGACTGAAAATTTAAGCGATCCAAGTGTTATTCATCAAATCCCACTTGAGAAATTACGCGAAGTTTTTGGTATGAAAATCGTGCTGTATCCTGTAATACACAGCTGGAACACTGATTATAGAGTGATTGCTAGTAATGTTTCTGTAAAAATGAGCTTTAAAGCAGTAGAAGCTCAAAGTGGCAATATTTTGTGGGATAGAAGTGCTACATATAGCACTACAGCAGATGGCAAAATTGAAGGCAATTCCCTAACTGGACTTGCTATTAGTCTTTTGGTAAATGCTACAGCTGCTGCACTTAACTCGGCAAATGATTATTTCCCAATGGCACGAAATGTTGCCACAATCTCATCTATGAATTTGCCAAAATCAAAATATCACCCAAATTTTCCAAGCTCATGGGACGAAGAATACAAGCTTTACAATGCTTGTAGGATAAATGATTATGGTTTGTATTCTAATCAAATTTGTGAGCAAAATAAGGGCTGGGAAAATGGACAGCCATTTTATTTTGTAGGATCAAATCAAGTGTTTGTTTCTCCAGCTCAAAAAGACGAAGCAGGAAGGTATTTTTATCCTATAAAATCGCGTTAAATCGCCAAATTTAATACTAAATTTAATCAAATTTAAGGAATATTAATGAGTTTAATCAATACAAATTTCAAAAAAAGTTTGCTGTTTGGTATTTTGCCTTTGATTTTGATAGTTTTAAATTTGCTCGATCCCCAAACTGCTGGAAAAATAGCGATTTATTCTTTGTTTTGTGCTTGGTTTTTTTTAAATTTAATCTCGTATTTGTCGTATCAAATCGCCCAAAATCATAAATTTAGCCCCCAAATCAAAATCGCGAAAAATATTTTTAAGATTTTGTTTTTTGTTTTGGTGGTTTCTATTTTGTTTTTTATATCTTTTGAAGTGGCTTTGAGAGTGATTTTTGGGGTTCATCAAGATAGTTACAATGTAATGAGTGCTATTTTTGGGACAGATTTGGCAGAGACAAGCGAATTTATAGGACAATACGCAAGATATTTGATAATTTTTAGCATTTTGTTTATTTTGGGTTGTGCGTTTTATATTTTTGTTTTTTCAAAGACTCAACCACACAACAAAAAAGCCATAGTTATCGTGCTTGGGCTGGTTTTTGTTTTTATTCATATCAATCCAACTATGCGAAAAATCAACACATTTTTTTATTTTTACAAATCTTATAGTGAATTTGTGAGTTCTAGCAATGAACTTGCTAATCTAAAAGATGAAATTTCATCAAATTTACAATCTTTAAATAGTGTCAAATTTACAGATGAGCCAAATACTTTTGTCTTAGTAATAGGTGAGAGCGATACTAGGTATAATTGGCATTTGTATGGTTATGGTAGAGACACTACTCCACAAATGGATATGATAAAAGACGAGCTTTTAATTTTCAAAAATGCCACAGCCGCTGCTCCAAATACGATAGCTGCTTTTATAAATATTATGACAAATGCTAACAAAAATAATCCCGATGCTTACAAAACTAGCCCTGATATTTTATTACTTGCTAAGCTTGGTGGATACAAGACTTATTTTATTTCCAATCACTCTACTGATAATAGATCAATCATTAATGTTTTTGCTTCTAATGCAGATGAACTCATACTCACAAATATCGGACATTCAAGAGGTGAGGGATCGTTTGATGATGCTGTGATTGAGCCATACGAAAAAGCTTTGAAAGATAATGCTAAGAAAAAATTTATTATTGTGCATTTACTTGGCTCTCACCCAGCTTATCATTTTAGGTATCCTAAAGAATTTAGCAAATACACTTATGAATTTAGCGATGAAGTAGCTACTAAGCTTAGTAATGAAGGCAGAGCCAAATACGCAATAGCTTTTAGAAATTTATACGATAATAGCATTTTGTATAGTGATTTTATCAGGACAAAACTGCTTGTGAGATTAATGGAAAACAAAAATGGCAGAAAATCATGGCTGTATTTTAGTGATCATGGTCAAGATGTGAGCCACAATAGCAATTTTTCGGGTAATAATTACAAATCCAAAGAACAATGGTATGTGCCAATGGTATTTTGGATCAATGATTACAAAAGATTAAATTTCCAAAATGAATTAGATGAAAATTTATCTATCAAATTTGATACTAGGCAAATAGATTTAGCAAATATAAATCACACAATTTTGGGGCTTTTGAATATTAGTGGTGATTATTATGATGAAAAATTAGACATCTTTAAATAAAATTCCCAGTTTGGATATTATTTTGCAAGAATTTACGCCAATACTGCGGTCAATAGACGCTCTGTCTTATTTCCCTTGTATCGGCGTAAATTCTCACAAACTAACCACAACCTGTCTTGAATATTTTTGCAAAATACAGCAAATTTAAAATACTGCGTTTTTATGTCATTCTGAGCCTTTAGGCGAAGAATCCAAATAAATTTAATCAAATTTGCTTCAAATTTACTCAAATTTAGGCTAAATTTGAGTAAATTTAGCCCATTTTGAATATATTTTTGATTTTAATGCCTTTGATTTTGATATAAATTATACTGCTAATTAACACAGCCAAAACAAGGCAAATCGTGATTATATGCAAGTCTTCTTTGATGATTTCTTGATTATCGCCCACAATATAGCCCAAAATCATCAAAATCGCTACCCAAATTCCGGCTCCTAAGCTAGTAAAAATACAAAATCTAAAAAAATTCATTTTTGCAAGTCCTGCTGGAAGACTGATATATTGACGAATTCCTGGAAGCAACCTTGAATTAAAAGTAGAAATTTCGCCGTATTTTTCAAAAAATCGTTCAAATTTGAGCATTTTTTTGTGTGTAATCCCAACAAATTTGCCATATTTTTCTATAAGAGTTCTGCCAAAAAAATAACACAACAAATAATTAAAAATCGCTCCTGCTAAAGATCCGCCAAGACCTGCTAAAAAAGCTGGAAGAGCCTGCATTTCTCCTTTAAAAACCAAAAATCCAGCAGGTATCATCACGACTTCGCTTGGAAATGGAAAAAAACTACTTTCAAGTGCCATTAGAGCAAAAATCCCAAAATATCCCCAATCAGCGACTAAATTTACTAAATATCCAGCTAAATTTTCAAACATTTTTATCCTTTTAAGCCCGTAATTATATGATTTAAAACTAAATATAGCTTAAAAATAGTATAATCTTGCATTTATTTTTCGGAGAAATCGGTGAATTATATTTTAAAAGTCAGTTGCAATGATGAAAAAGGGCTGATTTTGCGAATTAGTGATATTGTGTTTAAAAATGGTCTAAATTTCGTAAGCACGAGTGAGTTTGTAGATCATGAAAATGAGAGATTTTATATGAGAGCCGTTATGGACGGAAATATCAATATAAACGAATTTTGCAATACCTTAAGTGCGTTTTTGCCACAAAATTCTGAAATTTTTTGTAATGAAGTTCGTAAAAAAGACATAATTATCCTTGCTACAAAAGAAAATCATTGCTTGGGCGATCTATTAATCCGCCACAATAGCGGTGAATTAAATGCAAATATTCTTGCAGTTATTGCAAATCACGAAAATTTGCGAGTTTTGGTAGAAAAATTTAATTTGCCGTTTTTTTGTGTCAGTAGCGATGATATAGATAGAAACTCTCACGAAGCAAAAGTGCTTGAAATAGTGAATAAATTTAGCTTTGATTATATGGTTTTGGCTAAATATATGCGTATTTTAAGTCCAAATTTTGTAGAGCTTTTTCCAAATAAAATTATAAATATTCATCATTCGTTTTTACCAGCTTTTATCGGTGCAAATCCTTACAAACAAGCTTATGAGCGGGGCGTGAAAATCATCGGAGCTACAGCACATTTTGTTACAAATGATCTTGATGAGGGTCCAATTATCACTCAAGATGTCATTAGAGTAAATCATGAGATGAATTGGAAAGATATGCGAAAAGCTGGGCGAAATGTAGAAAAAGTCGTGCTTTCAAATGCTTTGGATTTAGTTTTTGATGAAAGAGTTTTTGTGTATAAAAATAAAACGGTTGTTTTTTGATGTTTAATGTCGTCTTAGTCAATCCCCAAATCCACACAAATACAGGCTCTATCGGTAGAATGTGTGTAAATACAGGCTGCAAACTACATTTAATCAAACCACTTGGATTTGAGATAGATGATAAGCACTTAAAAAGAGCTGGGCTTGATTATTGGCAACATTTAAATCCACAAATTTGGGAAAGTTTAGATGAATTTTTAGAGATAAATTTAAACTTTTTAGATAGATTTTTTTTCGCTACAACCAAAACAAATCAGCTGTATTTTGAAGCTAAATTTAAAGCAGGGGATTTTTTGTTTTTTGGCTCAGAAACCAAAGGACTTCCATTAAATTTAATGCAAAAAAACAAACAAAATTGCATTACAATCCCGATGACAAATCAAGGCAGGAGTTTAAATTTGGCCACATCTGTGGGAATTATAACATACGAAGCAATTCGCCAAAATATAAATAAATTTGATTTTAGGGAAGAAGTGTGCGAGTTTTAGTTTGTGTTTTTTTGGCTTTTGTTTTTGTATTTGGGACAGAATATAAAATCGCTTCATACAATGTAGAAAATCTTTTTGATTGTGTTGAAAATGGTAGCGAATACGAAGATTTT
>JAGAZK010000141.1 GCA_017940085.1 Campylobacter sp. | reverse complement strand
CTTTTGATCGCTTTTTCTACCATTTCTTGATATTTTTTGCTAGTGCCAGTTAAGCGGCGTGGCATAATTTTAAATCTCTCAGAGAGACAATATTTTAATAGACTCGTATCTTTGTAGTCTATAAACTCGATTTTCATTTCTGTGTATCTGCAATATTTTTTGCTATATTTTCTTTTTTCAGCCATTATTTTTCCTTAAAATGGTATTTCTTCTTCGCCTTGCGGGACTTCATTTCTTGATGATACTTCATTTTTCAAATCAGCATCTACATCTACGCTTGGCAAATTTTCTTGTTGATAACTATCGGCTCTTGGCTCATATCTTTGTTGCATCGGAGCACTTTTTGGATATTGTGCTTGAGAATTATCATTTTTGCTATCTAGCATTTCCATACTTTCGACTTGAATGCTGTGCTTGGAGCGATTTTGCCCATTTTGATCTGTCCAAGTCTCAAACTTCAAACGACCCTCAACTAAAATCTTGCTACCTTTTTTGAGAGATTGGTTTGCGATTTCAGCGTTTCTTCCCCAAAATGTAATATCTACAAAGCAAGTTTCTTCTCGTTTCTCGCCATTTGCTGTAAATCTGTGATTTACTGCGATTCCAGTTCTGCCAACGGCTGTCCCGCCTTGTTGCAAAAACCTAAGTTCTATATCTCTTGTGAGATTTCCTACCAAAACTACTTTGTTAAACATTATTTTGCCTTTTATTCTTGGTCTTGAGTTTCAACTTCTTGGGTTTGTTGGACTACTTTTTCTGATTTTTCTATCTTTTTTTCTCTTTTTTGTGGGGCTAACTTTATACCTTTGCTAAGTTTGTCCCAAGCAGAGATTTCTAATTTTGTTTCGTATTTGACGACTAAAAATCTAATGATTTCTTCTGTGATACGAATATTTCTAACAAGCTCAGAAATCAAATTTGTAGGAGCTCTAAAGTAAAAAACTTTATAGTTTCCTCTTTCATACTTGTTGATTTTATAGGCTAATTTGCGTGTTCCCATATCGGTAACTCCAGCAATTTCGCCACCATTTTTGCTGATAACTTCTTTTACGAAGTCTTCTTTGAGTTTGGCTTCATCTTCAGTCAAAGTTGGCTTTAAGATGAACAAAAGCTCGTAATGTTTCATTTGTTCTCCTTGTGGATATATAGCTCTTAAAAGAGCAAGGATTTTGCTTAAAGCAAGGGGTGATTTTACTATAACTTGGCTTAATTTTTTCTGTTTTTTGCTATCAAATCTTGGAGATTTAGCAAAGATGATAACAAATAGCTTTCTTTTTCTAAATTTGTTTTGGTTTTTAGCTCAAATTCGGCTTCATTTAAAAGTTTAAAAATTTCCAAAAAAATATTTGTGTTAAAACTAAGTGCTTGAGTTTTTAGTTTTGTAGCTATATTTGGTGGCGGGGCATATCCTATAGCTTCTTTGAGATCAAATTTAGAATTAATCTTAGCATAAGTGTTGATTTTAAAAAGTCTAAAAAACGCCTTATAAAGCGAATTAATAAACAAAATTTCGCTAAAATTTAAGTCATTTAAATATCCAAAATAATCATCTTTGATATTTTTTGATTCAATAATTTTGTCAAAAAACGCATCAAAACTAATCCCATGCAGACTAAAAACAGTTTTTTTGACTAAATTTTCATCTATATCTTGAGAAATTTTTGAAAGCTTATTTAGTTCAGCTGCACACAAAATCATACTTTCGTTTTCTATGCTATATAGCGTAAATAACGCAGATTTTGTGATATTTAAATTTAATTTATCAGCGTAAATTTGGAGTAAATTTACAGCTTCACTTGGATTTGAAGGTGGAAAAAATCTAACAAAATTTTCCCCAAAAGCTTTTTGGTTGTCAAAAACAGACTTTGCGTCTCCTTCGTATAATTCAAAAATAAAAATATTGTTTGAATTTTTTTTGCACAAATCTATAAAAACTTTTAATTCCTTAGAAGGTATTTTTTTGTCTGATTTGATATGTAAAATATTGCAATCAGCAAACAAAGAAGGTTGCTCTAAATGGTCTTTTGCCTTGGCAAAATCGTATTCGTCAAAATATAAATTTAAGACATTATCTTGATCAAATTTGCTCAAAATTTCTTTTGCATAAAACTCTATTTGATAATCATCTCCGCCAAAAAGCAAGAAATAATTTGGAAAATTTGGATTTGCGAGTTTGGTTTCTAATTCTTTTCTATACATTTTTTATCGCTTTTGCTGTAATTTTAGCTGTAGCAATGTCGCTTGAAATTATTTTGACTTTGATTTTTTCAAGCAAATTTAAAGAGTAATTTTCTAAAATAATCTTAGCACCTTTTAATTTATCATCAAGCTTAGCTACCGTATTTAAGCCACTTTCACTGACATAACAATCAAAAATTTCATTTATGTGATTTGCAAAAAATCTTGCAAATTTTCTATCCATAAAATCAAATGCAACTTTATCTGCTTCTCTTTCTAAAATATTTAATTTAGCACAAGTTTCATCAATCCCGACAAGCAAATAATTAAATAATTTATCATCGTTTTTTAAATTTGCTTTTAAAAGTCGGTGCAAAATCAAATCAGAATACCGTCTAATCGGACTTGTAAAATGCGTATAAAAATCAAATCCCAAACCAAAATGCCCATTTGAAATACTTGAATATTCGGCTCTTTTTTGTGCTTTAATGATGAGTTTATCGACATCTTCTCTGATATTTAATTCATCTGCCTTTTTTTGGATTTTGCTGATTAAATTTGACAAATTGCTCTCATACACAGCCTCAATCCCTAAATTTGCCAAATCATCAAGCAAGAAACTAATTTTTTTGAGATCTGCTGGAGCATGATTGCGAAAGATTCCCTTTTTTATGCGTTTGGCAGCGGCTTGATTGGCAAGCAACATACAATCTTCAATGAGCTTATGAGATGGTGTTTCGCTCTCAAAACTTGTAGATAAAATTTCTCCTTGTTCGTCAAGCTCCATTTTAAGCTCTTTTGAGCGAAAATCAAAACCTTTTTGCAAACGATTTTTTCTGATTTTCAAAATATTTTCCCAAAGTGGCAAAATCCATTTTTGGATTTGTGGGATTGTTTTTGTTTTTTGGGCTAAGATTTCATCAACTTCATCATAATTAAAACGCATTTGAGATTTAATAACAGCTTCAAAAAGTTCTTCTTTTATCACGGCTAAATTTTTATCAAATGAGATTTTAAATACAAAAGCAAGACGCATTAAATTTGGCTTTAGTGAGCAAATATTTTCACTCAAACATCTTGGCAACATCGGCACACTTTTATGCGGAAAATATATGGAAAATCCGCGAAATTTAGCTTCTTTGTCAAGCTGAGTAAATGCATGAACATATTCGCTCACATCGGCAATTGCTACATAAAGCTCGTTTGAATTAGTATCATAATAAATAGCATCGTCAAAATCTTTTGCATCTACTGGATCGATGGTGCAAAATGGCAAATGACTTAAATTTATTCTATTTGGATACATATTAATATCAACTTCATCGCCCCAACTACTCGCTTCAATTTCACAAGCTTTTGGAAACTCATCTTTTTTATTATAAATTGCAAGAGATATTTTTTCATCAACTTTTGGATCTGACAATACACCCAAAACTTCGGTAATATCGTTGTTTAGATTATTTATTTTTAGCACACTTCCGAGTGGGAGTTGTTTTAGGGATTTTTGAGAAGCTTTTAGGCTAAGAGCGAGATTATTTTGGATATTTACACCAAGTATTGCTGAGCCAAATTTTTTGGTATAAACAACGCTTGTTTCATTTGCCATTTCTAACACAGCAAGGACTTTTGCTTTGGCTCTATTATTTTTTGTTTTTGTGATTTTTACTAAAACTATGTCGCCAAAATGAGCTGAGTTTAAATCTTTGTTCTCAATAATTGGATCTTGTTTAAATCTAGTATCAAATGCTATTAAAAAACCAGTGCCATTGCTGTTTATATCAAGCTTACCACAAACAAATCCATCATTTAAATAATATGAATTTTTGTATTTTGATACAGCATTTAGTTGATACAGAATTTGAATTGTATCTTTAAATCTAGAATCGATCTGGTTTTGATTAAGTCCATCGCAAAGCGATTTTAAAAAAGTTTTCAACCATCAACTTTATTATCAGTAGAGACTTTACTAACAGCGTTCATAAAATCATCTTGAGATAATCCGTAAGATTCTACTAAATTTAGCGAATTTTTCATATTTTCATCGCCAAATACACCAAAAACATTTATGGCATTTTTGAGTATCAACAAAATCTTAGAGCTTAATTTTATGTTATTTGCGGCTTTTTCAGGATTGTTTATATACAAAATAGCATCGCTAAGCTCTCTTTCTAGATTCCAGTGTTCTAGTATTTTTGAAGTTAGCTCTTCATTGCTAATGCCAATTGTATCAGTTTCTAAAGCAGTCAAGTCTCTAATGTTTTTTACAGATTTTAGTTTTGTTTTAAATTCATTTAAAACGCCCATAGAAATTACTTCTTTGGCAATAACAATTCGCCCTATTTCCATCATAAAACTAGTAGGCATTAAAATATTTTTTAGATTTTTATCTAGACTTGCTGACCAGTGTAGGGCAAGTGAATTTCTTTTTAGAGCGATATTTAGAAAATATTCTTCTGTTATTCCATAAGGTTCTAAATTTATATTAAATGTCTTTTTAATAGAGCCATAAAGAGCAAAACCTCTAACTGTCGCCATTCCAAACAATGCAACAGCTCTATCTATATCTCTGATTTCTCTACTAAATCCATATAATGGACTATTTGCAGATCTTAAAATATTTGCTGTAAGCATAGGGTCTTTTTTGATTATGTCTGATAATTGTTTCATATTGGAGTTTTTATCTTGGCAAACCAACTGAACTTGGGCTACTGTGTCATCTAATGGTGGCAAAGCTTTTATGCTTTTGTAAATTTGTTCGTTCATTTAAGATTTCCTGAATAAAAATTTGTGGAAATTCTACTTTATTCGTGCTTAAATTTAGGTTATTTTTGCAAATTTCAGTGTTTTTAAATTTGGCTAAGTGTATAATCCACCAATAATTTTTTTAAATTTCAAATATAAGGAAAACAAATGGCAATTACAGTTTATTACGACAAAGACTGCGATTTAAGCTTGATTAGATCAAAAAAAGTCGCTATGGTTGGCTTTGGCTCACAAGGTCATGCTCACGCTGAAAACTTACGAGATAGCGGTGTTGAAGTTATCGTTGGACTTAGAAAAGGTGGTTCTAGTTGGAAAAAGGCCGAAGACAAAGGCTTTAAAGTTATGAGTGTAGGCGAAGCGACAAAAGCGGCAGATCTTATTATGATTTTAGCTCCCGATGAGCTTCAAAGCGATATTTTTAAAGCTGAGATTGAACCAAATTTAAGCGAAGGCAAAGCAATTGCTTTTGGTCACGGATTTAATATTCACTTCGGTCAAATCGTGCCTCCAAAAGGCGTTGATTGTATTATGATAGCTCCAAAAGCACCTGGTCATACAGTTAGAAGCGAATTTGTAAATGGCGGTGGGATTCCAGATCTTATCGCAGTTGCACAAGATGCAAGTGGAAAAGCAAAAGATTTGGCTTTGAGCTATGCAAGTGCGATTGGTGGCGGTAGAAGTGGTATTATTGAAACAACTTTCAAAGCAGAAACTGAAACTGACCTTTTTGGCGAACAAGCCGTGCTTTGTGGCGGTTTGTGTGCGTTAATTAACGCAGGATTTGAAACTTTGGTAGAAGCTGGTTATGAGCCTGAAATGGCGTATTTTGAGTGCCAACACGAAATGAAACTAATCGTAGATTTGATTTTCCAAGGCGGAATGGCAGATATGAGATATTCTATCTCAAATACTGCTGAATTTGGCGATTATGTAAGCGGACCACGCGTCATCAACGAACAATCAAAAGCCGAAATGAAAAAAATCTTAAAAGAAATCCAAGACGGAACTTTTGCTAAAAACTTCATTTTAGAGCGAAAAGCAGGTTATGTCAAAATGAACGCAGAACGCAATATCACAGCAAATTCACTGCTTAGCAAAACCGGCGAAAAACTTCGCGCTATGATGCCTTGGATCGCAAAAGGCAAACTTGTAAATAAAGATAAAAACTAAAATTTATAAATTCCGCATTTTTAAATGCGGAATTTTTTAAGTGATTTTATGGCTACAAAAAAACCTACAAATTTAACAAAAAAACCAACCAAACGCAGACACAAAAGAGCTCCACGAAAAAAATCCAAAACTGGGCTTAAAATTTATCTTGGGATTGTTTTGTGTTTGTTTGTGATAGTCGCTGTTGTGGTTTTGGGCTTGTCAAATCTATCAAATAAACCAAAACCAAATTTAACCACTCCCACACAGCCAAATTTAATAGATCCACCAAAAATCACACCCACTCAACCAACTCCTATTAAACAAGACAAACCAATAAATGAAAATATTGCTAAACTCACAGAAGAAGACATAAATGAGCTTTTAAATATCAAAGCTCCAAAAACCCAAATCCCGCAGTTTTCGCAAAACAATACGCGAAATAATCTCACAGATAAAAATTTGACAATCTCAACTATCCAAAACTCAGCCGATTTACCAAATTTGAGCAATGATACCAACCAAACCAAACCGCCCAAAAAGCCATCTAAGCACAAAAAAAGTGCCAAATTGGCAATCATCATAGACGACATAGCTTGGGATTATCAAATGAAAGCGATAAATTCGCTAAATTTACGCATAACTCCGTCTATTTTGCCACCTACAAAAGAGCATCCAAATTCAGCCAAATTAGCCAAAGGAATAGATTATTATATGGTGCATTTGCCACTATCTGCTTTGTATTTTAAGAAAAACGAACAACACACTCTAGATACAAACTCAAGCAATTATCAAATTTACAAAAGAATAAGCGAAATCAAAGCCATTTTCCCAAACCCAAAATACATAAATAACCACACTGGAAGCGAATTTACTTCAAATTATGCTTCCACAAAAATACTTCTAAGTGCCCTTAAGATGAACAAAATCAAATTTGTTGATAGCCTGACAACTAGCAAATCTCAAGTCCAAAAAGTAAGCAAAGAGCTTAATTTGCCTTATGTTTATAGAGATATTTTTTTAGATAACGAACAAAATGTCAATTACACCCTAAAACAAATCCAAAAAGCTGTCCAAACCGCCCACAAAAATGGACACGCCATAGCTATCGGACACCCACACAAAACCACTATTGAAGCACTAAATATCGCCAAAAAAAGCATTTTAAAAGAAGTTGAGATTGTGTATTTAAAGGACATTTATGGACTTTATAACTGAAATTAACGAGCTTTCAAATCTCAAAAAACCACCACAAAAGCTCTACTACAAAGGCGATTTATCACTTATAAAAAAAACCAAAATCGCAATAGTTGGCTCAAGAAAATGCTCAAAATATACAAAAAATCTAATCATTAGCCTTGCAAACACTCTTAAAAATTATGATATTTGTGTAGTTAGTGGTGCTGCGATTGGCTCTGATATTTACGCTCATGAAGCTGCATTTCCAAATACAATCGCAGTTTTTGGCAATGGGCTAGATCAAATTTATCCAGCACAAAACGCCAAAATAATACAACAAATCTACTCAAACGCCCTAGCTTTGAGCGAATATGAACCAGATTTTAAAGCAACTGTTTGGAGTTTTTTGGAAAGAAACCGCATAGTTGTGGGGCTTTCAAAGGCTCTCATAATAGCTCAAGCTGATTTAAAAAGCGGTTCAATGGCGAGTGCAAAAATCGCTCTAAATCTTGGAGTGCCGATTTTTGTATTGCCCCAAAGGATCGGAGAAAGTAGCGGGACAAACGAACTTTTAAAATCAAAAAAAGCAAATTTAATCACAGATTTTGATGAATTTGCCAGTATTTTTGGAGACAAACAAATTTCGCAAAAAGACGAGATTTTGGAATTTATTTCCCAAAATAGCGATTTTGAGAAATGTTTTGAGAAATTTGGAGCTAAATTATACGAATACGAATTAGATGGCAAAATCGCAATAGACGGCGTTTTTGTAAGAGTTTTGTAAATAAATTTGGTTTTTGTGCGAATAAATTTGCTAAGTAAATTTATAAATTTCAAACGAATTTATCAAATTTAGAGCCAAATTTAATAAAATTACGCTCAAATTTAATTAACAAAAAGGATTAAATTGATAGTCGCTCTTGATATTGGGCTTAAACGCATTGGCGTAGCAATTTCACCTGATAATAAAACTACGCTCCCAAGCACTCCGGTAATGCGTAAAAATCGCAATCAAGCAGCCCGTGAAGTTAGCGAATTTCTCAAACAAAACGGTGCAAAAATTTTAGTCGTTGGCGTTCCAAAAGGTGGTTCTAGCGAAGAAGAGATGACTAGGCGGATAAAACATTTTGTAAATTTGCTTGAATTTAATGGCGAGATTAAATTTATTGATGAGAGTTTTTCAAGCGTAGAAGCAAATGATTTGCGAAATTTTAGCACCCGCAAAAAAGACGGCAAACTTGATAGTTTGGCTGCAATGGTGATTTTAAAAAGATATTTAAATGAGCTTTAAAGACGATTTAAAACTGATTTTAAAAGACGATTTTGAGCAAATTTGGCAAAGTTTTTTTGAGCCAAAATACTGCGGATTTTTCGTAAATTTAATCAAAACTAATGCCAAATTCGTTAAATCCGAACTTGAAAATTTAAATATCAAATTTGATGAGATTTTGCCAAATTTTTTTATCACAGAGCCACAAAACAAAACGATTTTGAGTAAATCAAATTTATTTAATAACGCTCAAATCTATATCCAAAACCCAAGCTCGTATTTAGCGGCTCTAAATTTGGGAGCAAAAAATCAAATGAGTGTGCTTGATATGTGCGGGAGTCCGGGCGGCAAAAGTATAGCAATAGCTGGATTTATAGGAAATGGAGCTGATTTGAGAGTGATGGAGATAAACAAAGACAGATTTTACACCCTAAAATCAAATTTGATTAAATTTAATTGCTCTTTTGTCCGCACTTTTAATAAAGATGCAAGAAGCATAGCCCATACTTGCAAAAATATGTTTGATCGCATTTTGCTGGACGCTCCTTGTTCTGGATACGCTGGATTTGATGAAAATTTCAAAGAAAAATCCCAAAAAGAAATCAAATCTCTATCCAAACTCCAAAAATCCCTTTTAAACGCAGCTCTAAATGCACTCAAAAGTGGCGGAGAGATGATTTATTCGACTTGCACATTTTATGAGCAAGAAAACGAAGAAGTCGTGCAAAATGCATTAAATTCCAAATTTAAAATAGAAATTTTGCCAGTTGATTTATTTGGCTCTAAAGCTAAATTCCAAACAAATAAATTTGGCACAAGAATACTTCCTGATGACAAATTTGATGGATTTTTTATCAGCAAAATCAAAAAATTAGCTTAGATTTGTCATTTAGAGCCGTAAATACTTCATCATTATAAGCCGATAGGCGAAGAATCTCGGCTTTTGGTGTTAATTGAGATTCTTCGCTACGCTCAGAATGACGCATTTTTCGTTGTTGCTTCACTCAGAATGACGGTTGTTCTATCGCAATTTCTACTTTGGATTTGGCTTGTTGCAAAAGTTCATTTGCCTGCTTGCGTAGGGTAAAGGATTGTTTGATTTTTTCGGCAATTTGGGTTTGCGTTTGTTGGGCGATTTTGGGGATTAGGATATTTAAAATATCATCACTTGAAATGTTCGTTTGCACTCCGCCAGTTCCTATTCTGTGTAATTGAAGTTTGCAACAAATTGAATTTATTATCAAACATAAAACATTTTCTTCAAAATTTGATACGGAAATTTTAAGTATTCTTTGATTAACCATTGCGTTAATTTTATCTCTAACAACGCAACATAATCCGATACTACCTGACATTGAAATTAAAATATCATTTTTATGAACTTTATCTTTTGGGCTTAAATATTCTGCATTGTCTTCTAAATAAACTACATTTTGCAAATCTAAATTTGCATTTTTAATATTATTTATTCTAATTAAGGCAAGATTTCCTTTTTCTAAATAACTATCACTTGAAAAAGCATATCCGCCTGAACGATTAACAACTAAATCTTTCAGTTTCAAATATCCCCCACGATAATTTTTAATTACCTTTTCAATTTCATCATATTTTTGCTGATAATATTCGCTATCTAATCTGCCTGTGGCGTTTAGGCTTTGGCTTAATGGACGCACGGAGATATTCAGGCTGCCTGAATGTGTTTCAATAGACGCTAATGGATTTTCAGGATCAAGCCCTAATTCACGATACAACAAAACTTCCGCTTCACGGTATAAGCCTTTGGACTGCTCCAAACATTCGTGCGACTCACGCACCATTTGCTCAATTTGTTGTTGAAATTCAAGGGGGAAAAGGGGGATTAGAAAATTATCAAAATCCTTTGGATAAATTTCTATTTGCCCCGATGAACCACTATGATATTTTTCAATTTGAAATTGACCGAATTTTGTTTGTAAAAATACCATCAAAAAACAAGGCAAAATATCAATTCTTTTATCAACAACAATTACATTTATATGGTTATCTAAACTGAAATCAAAATTAAGTAAATTGATATTTACTCTTCCCAAAGTTCCTACACCAGTAGAATTTACTAAAACCGCTTCTCTTGGAACAATTTTTCCATAACCAGTTTTTGCATTTTCGTAATCAATAAATTCATTTCTAATATATTGACTATTTATTACTTTAATATTGCTGTTTTCGTCATAAGTTAGTTGTGAGTATCTTTTGTTAAATTTGGCAATATTTTTTAAATATTCGCTTTGAATATTTATCAATAAATTTTTAAAATTTAAATACCCTTTCTTAAAAAACTCACTATCAATCCGTTTGCTATCATTATCTCGCATAGCGTCTGAATACTTTAAAACGCTAATTTCCAAATTCGGATATTTATTTTGCAGTGTTTGGTTTAAATTTAAAGCCATTTTGTTGTCCTTTTTATATGTTAAAAATTATGCTATTTTTAACATATTTTTATAATATGTTAAAAATTTTAATTTTTTTTAACATGTTATTTTATAATCAATCCTTTTCTTAAAATTTCAAATAAATGAATATTGACAAAATAATTTATTCTACCAAGTTTTACACAGCGAAATTTTTCTAAATTTTCGCATATTCTTAGATATTTAGAAGCAGTTTGTCTTGAAATATTTAGTTTA
Source organism: Campylobacter sp. (assembly GCA_017940085.1). Lineage (GTDB taxonomy): Bacteria > Campylobacterota > Campylobacteria > Campylobacterales > Campylobacteraceae > Campylobacter. The sequence continues at coordinate 3,855 of JAGAZK010000141.1, read as the reverse complement.
TTTTTGAGATAATCTATTTTTGTGTATGGATAAGAAAACAGCAATTCTACAAAATCTTTGCTGTAAATTCCGGGTGCTTTATCTTGCAAAAGATCGCCAAAATCAGACATAGCTTTGTCTATATCTTTAATCAAAACGACAGAAGCAGCAGAAGTTTGCTCAATGCCTTTTAAAATATATTCTATCCAATCATTCCAAGCTTGATTTTTGCTTACTTGTTCTAATAATTCATAATATTTGGCTTTATTTTTGATGATATACGCACTAAGATATAAAATTGGCAAATCCAAAAGTTTTTTATATGTGAGATAAAGCACATTTATTATCCTGCCCGTTCTGCCGTTGGCATCGTAAAATGGATGTATCGTCTCAAACTGATAATGAATAATAGCAAGTCTGATTAGTGGGTCTAAATCGTCTAATTCATCATTTATATATTTTTCTAAATTTGACATAAGACGAATTATGTCTGAACTATTTTGTGGCGGTATGTGTTTGACTTCGCCTGTGATAGGATTTTTCAGCTTTGTGCCACTTTGGGTGCGAAAACCTGCATTGTGGCGTTCTAGCCTTTTTTGAATTTCTAAAATATGGCGATTTAAGAATAATCTATCTTTTTTAATTAGCAAATATCCTTTTTTGAGTGCTTTTTCGTAATTTATAACTTCTTTGGCTGACTGTGTAATTTTAGCTTCATCTATTTTAGCTAAAAATAACTCATCATGAGTTGTTATAATATTTTCGATTGCATTAGAATCTTTGGCTTCTTGCAAAACCAATGAGTTGATTAAAATATCTTGATTTGGTATAGTTCTAATAAAACCATTTAATTCACCTAATTTTCTTGAAGCATTGTTTAAAGCTTTATAAATTTTTGGAGTTATTTCAAAATTTACCGGTAACTCTTGTGGAATAAATTCTTTCATATAATCTCCTTAACTCAATTTTTTTACAAATTCTCGTAAAAGCCAGTATGCTTTCTCATACGCAGATTTTGTTTCATCATTTTCTGGTTCAATCTCGCTGTGAAATAATCCATTTCTCATTGAATAAATAATTTCAATAAATGCTCGGTAAATATCTTTTTTTTCGTCATCAGTTAAAGTTTCTTTGTTTGATAATTTTGTTATCAATGGTGTTATGTCTTTGACATAACTATTTATCTCATTTGTTATATATGACCTTACTATATTTTTTTGTGTATCTGTTAATGAAGAATTATTTAATTTGTTTTCAAATTCATCATATGGACAGTCTATTATTCCATTGTTATCAATTCTTACAATAACTCGCCCATTGGACAGTATTTTTATATAATATGTTTTTTTATAATGTTTTTGATTCTTACAAATTTCTTCATCTTGAAAAGATTTAATTTTTACATGTTCAAAATATACTGGTTCATTATCGTTTGTAATCAATCCATTAGATAATTTATTCTTTAATTCTATTAAATTTTGAATAAATAAATCTTCTTCTAATAATCTTGTGAATCTTGAAGAATTTGCTCTTTTCATTTCGTCTATTTTATCTCTATCTTTTTTGTGGTTAGAAAATTTATCTTTTAAATAGCAATTAAAAGCAAAATAAGCCTTTGCAAAATAGGCAAAATAGTCTATTTCCATTTGTTCTTTATATGCCTTTAACTGCCCACTACTCATTTATTCGCTCCAAAAACTCAACTTCTCCGCTTTGGCAAATTCGATAAATGCTTCTGCGATGCCGTCATTGTCAAATTTGGCGTATTTTTCTAAGTTGTTTTGATATTTGATTAAGCGTTGTTGAAATTCGTCATCGCTTTCGTCTTTTTTGCGTATAGGCTCATCTCCTGCTAAATGTGGATTAAACAAATCATGCTCGACTACCCAATGCCCGTGCGTATCTTGCAGTGAATAATAAATTTTATCGCCAGAATTATCTTTGCTTGGCTTACTCATCGTGGCAAAAAATATGTTGTAATCGTCCCTTTTAGGGCAGAGCTCGTCGTCCCATTTTTGCACAAATAAAACGCTTGTTTTGGTGCCTGTGTGTGGCTTAAAAACATTGCCGTGAAGCCCCACGACTGCTAGAATTCGTGCGTGTTCGCTGATAAATTCGCGGATATACTTATCGCTTGAATTATTAAATCTACCCTGTGGCAGGACGATTGCCATTCTACCGCCTGATTTAAGCATATTTAGGTTGCGTTCGATAAATAAAATATCTCGCCCCACTTTTTGTTGCCATTTGCCGTTAGCGTTTTTGCCAAGTTCGTAAGCGTGAAGTATGCGTGGCTCTTTAATATCACCTGCAAATGGTGGATTTGCCATTAAAATATCAAATTCAAAATCTCGGTTTTCGTTTTTGGTTGAACGCAGATTTTTAAGGCGTTTAAATCCGTCAAAATAAATATCTTCCCACTCTTCATCTTTGGTAAATTCATCCCATCTTGCGTAATCAATTGAATTTAAATACAATACATTTGTATGTCCGTCCCCTGCGATTAAATTTAGCATTTTAGACACTCGCACACTTTTTTCATCAAAGTCTATACCAAAGACTTTTTCTTTGACATAGTCTTCGCATTCCAGGATTTTCTTTTCGGCAGTAAATAAATCAGACGGTTCTAAACCTTTGCTTTTGTAAATGTTTTTCCATACATAAAAACAAGTGTGTATCGGAAAACCACAACTACCACTGGCAGTATCTATCATAGTTTCATCAGGCTTTGGATTTAGCATTTTTACGCACATATCAATCACATATCGTGGCGTAAAATACTGCCCTTTTTCGCCTTTGGCGGATTTATTGACTAAATATTCAAATGCGTCATCAATGACTTCTAAATTTGAATTAAATAATTTAATGCTTTCTAATGACGCTACGCAAATACTCAAATGCGACGGCGATAGTTTGATTTTGTCATCTCCTGCAAAAACACCATCCCATTTTTTCTTGGCTTTTGAAAAAAGATTTTCGATTTTGACTTTCAGTTCGCCGTCGCTCTCGCCGTAGTTTTTAAATTCTAAATTGCGTGTTTCATTTCTTGCGCCTTCTAATTCGTCAAATAATTTAATAAAAATCAGTTTAAAAACTTCTTCAAATACATCAACTCCTGCATTAGCTAAAACTTCGTCTTCCATATCCAATACAATGCTTTTAAGCGTGATTTTTTGTGTTTGCAGTTTGTCGGCTTTTTTTAAATCATCAAATGTAAAGTCTTGTTTTAAAACATCTTTTAAACTTTTGCCACTTTGTGGAATATTTGGAATTGGCTCAAAATAATTTGGGTCTTTGCGGTGATAATATGAGATTACTTCACCATTGCTCCATACGGCAATGGTTGCCCCTGTGGAGTTGCAATAACTTTTGAGTTGTTCTTTGCCGTCTTTGGCTTTGGGTTTTTTGAGTTCTACGATAATATACGGGGCAGTGATTTGAATGTCATCAAAGATAACAATGTCGGCTCGTTTGACTTCACGCCCAAAATGCACTGGATATTCTAATTGTATGCGTGTTTTGGTATAGCCGTATTCGCCCATTAGCTTGTCTAAATATAGTTGGCGAACGATTTCTTCTGGGGTGAGCTTGACTTCTTTATCGCGGATTAGGCATTTTGTATAATAGGTAAAGCCCCCACTTGCGTTTTTGTTAGGTTTTTGTGTAATTTGCTTTTCTAAATTTTGTATGCTAGTAGGCGAAAATAAATCAAGTTTATAATTACTGTCTTTTAAAATTTCTTGGATTTTTTGCATGATTTACCTTTGTAAATTTTGAGATTTTGAATTTTAGCGAAAATTTTTAAAACGACATTTAAAAGATAATTAAAGCGATTTAATTAAAAAATAAATTAACTAAATTTAGCCGTATTTAGAG
>JAGAZK010000140.1 GCA_017940085.1 Campylobacter sp. | reverse complement strand
ATAAAATTTTCACCTATCCCATAGCTCACAGTAACTGCTTCAAATGTCCAATTTAGCGGACTAACCGAACTAAAATGCTTAAGCAAATGAGCCAAAATCATACTATCTTTGCCGCCACTTAGAGCTAATAAAATTTTATCATCTTGCTCAAACATTTTGTATTTCGCATTTGTCTGACCGACTATGCGAAGGAGTTTTTTACTAAGCTCCATTATAATTCTTGTATCATACCTAGTAAGAAATTTGCGGATATTTCAGATGATTTTTCTAAAAATTGATTGAAATCCATTTCAGCACCGCCATTTGCTTCATCACTAATAACTCTAAGCATAAAAAACGGAACACCAAGCATTGCACAAACTTGAGCTACACTCGCACCTTCCATTTCTACTGCATCGGCATTGAAAGTATTTTTGATCCATGATTTCTTGTCATTATCACAAATAAATTGATCTCCACTTACAATAATGCCAGATTTTATTTGAATATTGCGTTTGTTTGCTACCAAATTTGCGATTTGGTTGAGTTTGTCATCAGTATTTTCAAATACATTGATACCCGGCACAAATCCGTGCGGATGTCCAAAGGCAGTAATATCTAAATCGTGTTGGGCTGTAGAAGTCGCATACAAAATATCTCCTATATGCAAATCTGGATTTAAAGATCCAGCCACGCCAGTAAAAAGCACAACATCGCACATAAATTTTTCTATCATTAATGCGGCCGTGAGAGCTGAATTGACTTTGCCGATTTTAGAATACGCTATTACTAATTCGTGTTCTTTAAATTTGGCAAAATAAAACTCATTTTGTGCATATTGTATGGTCTGATAATCATTTAAATTTGATAAAATTGGGGTAATTTCTTCTTGCATAGCTCCAAGAATAGCTATTTTCATAAAATATCCTTCAAAGTCTGCTCCAAACTAGCCAAATCGCACACGCTATAAGTAGGTTTATCGGTGATTTTTTTGTTTAGTCCTTTTAGCACACTTGCACCAAATTCTATAAAACAATCTACTTCGTTTTGATAATTTTGTATGCTTTGTTTGTATAAAACTGGGCTGATTAGTTGTTTTTTGAGTAAATTTAATGCATCAAATTTGCTTGTGTAAGGCTGAGCTGTAACATTTGAAATAACTGGATTAAAGCTATCTGCAATGTATTTTTCAAGCTCATTTGCAAGTTTTTGGCTAGAATTGCTCAAAATCTCGCAATGACTCGCTACGCTCATATTGAGTAACATTGCTCTTTTTGCACCTGCTTCTTTGAGTTTTGGCTCTAATTTGAGCAAATCATCTTTGATACCAGCAATTACGATTTGACCCTCACAATTATAATTTGCTGGCCATGCTTTTAAATTTGCATCTAAGCAAATCTGCTCTACGATTTCGTCTTTTAGCCCTAAAACTACCATCATTCCAGCACCTTTGCCTTCGCAATCTTCTCCCATAAATTTACCACGCAAATTTACTAAAGAAATCGCATCTCTCATATTTAATCCGCCGCTCACACTTAAAGCAGCAAATTCGCCCAAAGAATGACCAAGACTAAATTTAGGTTTAATATCTAAATGAGTTTTAAAAGCCAAAAAATACATAAATGAGTTTAAAAGTATGGCTGGTTGGGTAAATTCAGATTTGTTTAAAAGATCATTTTCTTCAAACATTAATTTTTTGAAATCTATTGCACAAGATACAGACACATCATCTAATAATTCTGCACAAACTTCGTATTCATCATAAATATCTCGCCCCATACCGACAACTTGAGAGCCTTGACCGGGAAATAAAAATGCTATATTCATACAAACCGCCTAATGTTTATGTTTGCCACAACAACCGCCATTTTCGCCATGCTCATGACCACCGCAACAACCTTGCTCATCATGACCGCAAGCACAAACATGTGGCATTACAACAACGCCTGTAGCTTCTTCGTCTGCATCTGCTGGTCTATTTTCTGTAACTTTGATATTAAAAAGCAAATCTTTTCCAGCATAAGGGTGGTTATAATCAATAGTTACGCTTTCATCGCTTATATCTTTGACTACTACTTGAATAGTTGAACCATCTTCATTTTCACCAAAAAGTATTCCGCCAACTTGCAATTCAACACCAGCAAATTGCTCTCTTGGCAAAACCTGAACAGCACTTTCATCGTATTCTCCAAGAGCATCTTTAGCTAAAATCTTAATTTCTGTAGTATCTCCAGCATTTAAATCAATAACACCTTTTTCTAATGCTTCTAAAACTTGATTTTTGCCAGTTACAAAGCCAATCTCACTTATACCCATATTGCTTTCTAAAATATCTCCTGTTTGAGCATCTTTTAGCTCGTAAAACATTTTAATTACTTTTGACATTGAAAATCCTTTTGGAAATTTATTTTCGTTGTGGGGCTGCTTTTGCTTCTGGACTATCTGGATAAGCCTTTTTTAAAGCAGAATAAAATTTATTTGCTTCGCTTGGTTGGCCGACTTTATCTAAGCTAATTGCTGTATGATAAAGCAATCTTGGCATATACCAGCCTTTGTTATACGAAGCAACTGTTGTTTTATAATAAGGTATAGCTTTGGCGTAATTTTTAGAAAAATATTCTATTTCGCCGAGCATATAGTTTGAATAAGCAACTCTATAATTGATAGAAGCCAAATACTCAAAAGCGGCTTTTGCTTGTGGATATTTTTTTGCTTTATAATCTTTATCGGCTTGTTCTAATATAACCACTGGATCTTTTTTTGAAAAATCAGCTGTGTTAAAATTAACTGTAGGAGTTGATGAAGCTTTTTTATTGTCTTTTAAATTTGCTTTTGTTGCGTTATTATCAGTTTTATTTGCGGTTTTTGTAGTATTTTGTTTAGAATCAATCAGTGCAGTTAGCTGCTCTATTGATTTCATAATTTTATTTATTTTTGCATCTTGTTCGGCTTTGTTTTTTTCGATAGTTTTCTTTAAATCATCTATTTGTTTGCTTGTGTTTTGGTCATTTAAAACTTGAACTTTGCTATTTAATTCCGCAAGTTCTCTAGTGAGTTTTAAATTTTTTTGAGAAATGCCTTCTACTAGACTTCTCATTCCTTCTATTGTTTCATCATAATTGCTAAGTTCGTCTTTGATCTCGTTGATTGAATTTTTGTTATTTTGAACAACTTTTTGAGGATCTACACTCTCATCAGCAAAAATTGAAACTTCGTTATTTGCGTAAGTAAAAGAAGCGACCCCAAACAGGATCGCTGTAAAGAAGATTTTGTTCATAAATTATTGCATAATTTTGAATTCATCACGGCGATTTTGAGCATCGCAAGCTTTTGATTTTTCTGTGCAAGTTGGTTTGCTTTCGCCATTGCTTTTAACTTGAATTCTATCAGCACTAACGCCTTGAGCTACCAAAGCATCTTTTGCAGCTTTAGCTCTTTTTAGACCAAGAGCATAGTTGTATTCATCAGTTCCCCACTCATCGCAGTTACCTTCAACAACTACTTTTAGGCTTTTTGCATCTTCTGAATTTAAAACTACTGCATTAGCTTTAATGACGCCTCTCATATCAGGGCGAATGTTGAATTTGTCAAAGTCAAAATAAACTCTATTTACTTTGCCTTGCAAATCGTTAAGACCTTCTGCATCTCTGTTAGAAAATCCACTATTGCTACTTTCTGAGCTAGAATCCACGCTTGGATTCTTAGTGTTACAACCAGTAACGAACATTGCTGCTGCTACAACTGAAACTAAAAGTAATTTTTTCATGTTAAACCTTTAAAAAAAATGTGTGAGACATTATAGCACATTATTTGTAAATTAAGATTAAATTTACTTGTATCATTCTCTACATCAAAATTTTACAAATTTAATGTAAATTTGATAATTTTACCAGTCGATAGATTGGAGTTTGCCTATTCTTAGTGGAAACTGAAAACTTTTATTCTCATTTAATCTTATAATACCAACAGCACTTCTTTGGTTTGATAGATTTTTGATATAAATAATACTTCCGCCATCTCTAGAAAATCTAGGAAATGTATTTACTCCATTGATAGTAAGCTGTCTTATATAGCTACTTTTTGTAGAAATCAAATATAAATTAAATGTTTTTTCTGAATATTCGCCTGAGTGTTCTCTACTTGCATATACGACATAATTCCCAAAAGTAGTAACTGAATTATTATTTCTGCTGTGATCAACCATTTGTTCTATATCTCCACCATTTATATCTGTTCTAAATATATTTGGATAACCAAGTCTATCACTGATAAAAACAACACCTCTTTCGTTATCTACAAAATTGCCATTTGTGTCTATGCCTTTGTAGTTAGTAATTTTTGTAAGATGTCTAGTTCTAGTATCATATAAATAAATATCGCTTTGTTCTTCTGGAGCCATTGTGAGCAATAATTTATTCCCGTCTTTGCTAACATCTGATGCCACTATCATACCAGTACTTGACAATAATCTTGTTTTTTTACCAGTATTTAGATCGAATCTATACAGTGTAGGCATTGTATTTTGTGTGTATGTAGTATAGTAAAACGCACTATAGTTGTTGTTTGCCCATTTTGGAAATATATTTAGACCGCCAGTGATGACATTTTTGGTATAGTTTAGAGTATAATCAGCGATCATTATATTGCTTTTTCCGGGACTTGTGTATTGGGCTATTAATATGTATTTATCTAGCCAATCAACACTTGGTAAATTTAAATCCTTAATCACGCTTTTTATAGCTTTATGAGCTAAAAATGGCCATTTTGCCGTATCTGTTTCGTTAAATGATCTATCAAATTTGATATTTGAATTTTTGGTACTAATTAATTTTGTATTCAAAAACAAACCGCCATTTTGATTAGACATCCAATATTGAAGCACAAAATCAGCTTTTGAGCTTTTTACCAAATCTGTGTTGTGATTACCATTTGAAAAATCTAAATTTCCAACTACTTCAAACGAAGCAATAACTTTTAAATCACCAATTAATATTTTTGACATTTTGCTGTTTGTAGCATTATCTGAAAAATCAGAATTTACATTTTGAACTATTATTTTTGGCAAAGTCTGACCTCTATTTACTACTTCCATTGTGGCATCTGCTGCATTTAAATTTAAAATACAAACAAGAATTAAAAAAAACTTTTTCATAAATTTACTCCGTTAAAATTTCATCTGTCAAAACACAAATAATCTCTTTTGCCTTTCCGTCTGGTGGCTTAGGAAAATCTGCATCTTCAAGCGTAGGTAAAAAATTTCTTACTTTGTCGTTAAATTCGCTATTGTAAGAAAGAGAAACGATATTGTAGCTAAATTTGCCATCTTTGTCTATAATAATACGAACTTTAGCTTGGTTGTTTGAGCCGACTTTAAGTCTTCGCCAACGAGATTCGATTATTTGATTAATTTTTCCAAAATACTCGTTAAATTCACCAGTGGTTCCAGATTGTGGCGAACTTTCTTTTAAATCACTTTTAAGAGCGTCTAAAATTTCCTTTGCTTGGGAAATTTTTTTTTGTGATTCTTCTGGAATTTCGTCTTTGATTTTTTTCGTATCTACGCTACTAAATAATTCATTTAAATCTATATTTCTATCTAATTCTCTTTTGATTGGCTCATCTTCTTGGGATTTGACTTCTGTGGCTAAATTTGAAATATCTTGCGTAGTCAAAAGAACATCCATAAAAGCATCTTGATTGTTTGTGTATTTGACTGGAAGCTCTATATTTGCTACTTTGTAAAACAAAAATATCACTATAAACAAATACAAACAAAGCGAAACAATAAATGAGTTAAATGTAGGGAACTCAACCCCTATTTTTTTTGACATTTAGCTTGTCTCTAAGGCGACTTTACTAAACCCAGCTATTTTCATTGTCTTTAAGACATACATTACATCATTATACAAAAGCCTTTTATCGGCTTTTATATAAACTGGGGTTTTTTTATCAAATTTAGTAGAAATCAACATTATATTATCTGGCAATTCGCTTAATCTCATAACCCTTTCATTGATATAAACATTTTTTTGCTCATCTATGCGGATTATTAGTGATTTATTTTGCGATGAAGCCGCATTTTGTCTAGAACCAGCTGGTAAATTTATTCTTTCTTCATAAACAATAGCTGGTGTAGTTATCATCAATATAGCAAGCAACACAAGCATAATATCCACAAGTGGAGTTATGTTTAATTCTGGATTTTCATTAAAATCCATCATCTGCCTTCTTTGGCATTTAACAAAATATCTATTTCTCGCTTGATTATGCCAAGAATTTCGTATGCTTTGCGTTTGATAAGTAGATTAAAGCTATAAGCAGGAATCGCTACAAAAATACCGCACCCTGTAGCAACCAATGCTTCTGAAATAGCTGGAGCTATTATATTTAAGCCATTTGCACCATCGCCTAAAACTGCAAATGTTTGCAAAATACTAATCACAGTCCCAAACAATCCTATGAAAGGAGAAGTTGAAGCGATTATAGAAAGTATAGTTAGACCACTTGTGGCGTTATATTCAGCTAAACTATAACAAACATCTAATTTTGCTTTTGAATATTCTCCGCCAACTTTATTAAGACAAGAATTTGTAGCTTCAATAGTAGCACCCATTACTATTGCTTCTAAAGCAGATTTTTCTCTTTTACGCCAATTATTTAGACCAACTATTCTAGAAAACAAAACCGTAAAGCTAATCAAAAAATAAACAGAAAGCCAAAACAACACAATAATAGTAATAACACTACTATTTTGAAAATAATTTAAAAATACTTCAGTAAAACTCACTTGATTATATATTCCTTGTGCTGTTTTCTATTCTCATCAATGCAATATTCAATAAACCACCCTCATCACCCATTTTTTGAACTATTTCTTTGGCTTTTGCCATAGATTTAGCAATTTCGCTTTCATCATTGCCTTTTACCAAAACAGCACCTTCAACTAAAATATCAACTTTATTTTCGTCTATTTCGGCATATCCCCAATCAATAGCAACCAAATCATGTTCGCCATTTAAATTTTCTATATCTACTAAGCCAACTTTTAACAACGACACCAAAGAAGCGTGTCCGGGCAAAACACCAAATTCTCCGTCTTTTCCCGGAAGCACTACCATTTTGACATCATTTGAAAAAATTAGCCCTTCTGGCGTTACTATTTCTAAATGCATTTTATTCATAATTATGCCTTTATTTTTTCGGCTTTTGCAACAACCTCATCAATATTTCCTACCATATAAAAAGCAGCTTCTGGTAAGTGATCATATTTGCCTTCTAAAATACCCTTAAAGCCATTAATTGTCTCTTCTAAGCTTACATATTTTCCAGCACTTCCTGTAAATACTTCAGCTACGAAAAACGGCTGAGAAAGATATTTTTCAATTTTTCTTGCTCTATCAACGGTAAGTTTGTCTTCTTCGCTAAGCTCGTCCATACCCAAAATAGCAATAATATCTTGCAAATCTTTGTATTTTTGGAGCACAGCTTGAACGCCGCGTGCGACTTTATAATGCTCTTGACCAATAATTTGTGGATCCAAAACTCTAGAAGTTGAACCAAGCGGATCAACAGCTGGATAAATTCCTTTTTCTGCGATAGCACGACTCAAAACGGTTGTTGCATCAAGGTGAGCAAAAACAGCAGCTGGTGCTGGGTCGGTTAAGTCATCAGCTGGAACATATACAGCTTGAACTGATGTAATTGAACCTTTTTTAGTTGATGTAATTCTTTCTTGCAATTTTCCTATCTCGCTACCAAGGGTTGGTTGATAACCAACAGCACTTGGAATTCGTCCTAGAAGCGCCGACATTTCTGAGCCTGATTGCAAAAATCTAAAAATATTATCAATGAACATCAAAACATCTAGCCCCATTTCATCGCGGAAATACTCAGCCATTGTAAGACCAGTAAGAGCGATTCTATTTCTAGCACCTGGTGGTTCGTTCATTTGACCATAGCATAAAGCAACTTTATCTAAAACCCCAGATTCTTTCATTTCGTTATAAAGGTCATTTCCTTCTCTTGTTCTCTCGCCAACACCAGCAAATACAGAATAACCGCTGTGTTTATAAGCAACATTGTGGATAAGCTCCATAATAATAACTGTTTTGCCGACACCAGCTCCACCAAAAAGCCCTACTTTACCACCTTTTTGATAAGGAGCAAGCAAATCTACAACTTTGATTCCAGTTTCAAAAACTTCACTTTTAGTGCTTTGTTCATCAAAACTAGGTGCTTCTCTGTGAATAGACCAGCGTTTTTCGAAAGTTTCTTCTTCGCCTTCGTCTATTAAATCACCTACAACATTAAAAATTCTACCCAAAACTTTTTCACCAACAGGCACGGTTATAGAGCTACCAAGTGCTTTTACTTCAAGCCCTCTAGTCAAACCTTCTGTCATATCCATAGCGATTGTTCTTACTCTGTTGTCGCCAAGATGTGCTGCTGTTTCTAGCACAAGCTTGTGCTTTTTGCCATCTACGACAAAATTTACTTCAATAGCTTCGTTAATTTTAGGTAAGTAGCCGCTAAAATCAATATCAACTACTGGACCCATAATTTGGCTAATAATACCTTTCATTATACTTCTCCTTTAAATTTACTTCATACTTTCAACACCACTGATAATTTCAATAAGCTCAGTGGTAATAGAACTTTGTCTAGCTTTGTTGTATTCCAAATCTAGCTGTCTGACGCGTTCTTTTGCATTATTACTTGCACTATCCATTGCTTGCATTCTAGCACTATGTTCAGCAGCCAAAGAATCAATCAAAGAATAATACATTCCGTATTCTAGATATTTAGTCATAAGTTCGTTAATAATTTTTTCATCATCATCACTTGGTTCAACTTCCATTAATGAATCAGATATTATTTGATTATCACTAAATTTAGGCATAGCCACAGGAACTATGTCTTGGATTTTCATTTCTTGTGAAATCATATTTTTGTAACCATTATGAACCAAAATAACTTTATCAGTAGCACCAGAAATAAAATCTTCAATAGCGGCATTTATGATATTCTTGGCTTTGTCGTATGTAGGATTTGAGCTTACGCCTCTATAACTCTCCAACAAATCAACGCCTTGAAAATTAAAAAATTCTATGCCTTTTTTGCCAACAGCTCTTAAACGAACTTTGATTTTTTTGT
>JAGAZK010000139.1 GCA_017940085.1 Campylobacter sp. | reverse complement strand
GTTTTGTTGGCTCTTAATAAAACAAAACTATCAAAATTGCTCGGATCAAAGCTCAAATCGCCTTTGATTTCATCACAAAAATTAAAATTTGCATTTTTTGGTATTTTGATACGCACAGAAGCTGGTCTTGGGTCGTTTAGAACTTGTTCATCACTGAGATTTTCGCAAGCTCCATCATATCTATAAGCTATGCCTTTTTCTTTGGCAGCTTGTTTTTTTAAAGCAAGTTCGTCTTCAGAGCAAAAGCACAAAAACGCCTTTTTCTCGCTTAAAAGTTTAGAAGCAAATTGTTGGTGAAATTTTAAATTTTTGCTTTGATAATAAATTTGATCCCATTTTATACCAAATTTTGAGAGAATTTCCATTATTTCTTGATCTTTGCCGTCAATATTTCTAGCAGTATCTGTATCTTCGATACGCAAAATAAATCCGCTTTTATCCTTAAGTGAGCAAATATAGTTAATAAGAGCGGCTCTTAGATTACCAATATGCATATCTCCAGTGGGGGACGGGGCAAAACGATACATAAGTTTCCTTATTTTTGATTGAAAGTCGCAATTATAATATCGTTTTTTAAATATTAAATAATAATTTTAAGTTAAAAAATTAAATTTCACACTGATTTTATACTACATTGTTATACTTCACTTACATTTTTTTAAAGGAGAAAATATGAAAAAGTTAGTTGCAGTTGCACTTGGTGCTTTGTTTGCTTTAGGTTTGGCGTTTGGTGCCGATATGAAAAAAGACATGCCTATGAAAGACAATATGAAAAAAGACGATATGAAAGGTGATATGAAAAAAGACATGCCTATGAAAGATGATATGTCTGAAAAAAAGGATATGATGTAAAATGACTGAAATTCTGCTCGTAGAAGATGATGAGACTTTAGCAGATTTAATAAGTGAGTATTTGAGCGAAAATGGGCTTAAGGTTACTCATTGTATTGATGCTTTGAGTGCTGGCGATCTAATCTACGAGCAGAAATTTGATGTTTTAATTTTGGATGTCAAAATCCCAAAAGGCGATGGTTTTTCGCTTTTAGCTCAGATTCGCAAAAATGGCGATGACACTCCAGCGATTTTTACGACATCGCTAAATACTATTGAAGATCTTGAAATTGGCTACAAGAGTGGCTGTGATGATTATTTAAAAAAACCCTTTGAATTAAAAGAGCTTTTAATTCGTATTCAAAGCCTAATAAAACGCAAATTTTCACATAAAAATGATGATTTTATAGATTTAGGTGGTGGATTTAAATTTTTTATTGAAAGCAAAAAAGTCCAAAAAAAACGGCTTTGATATAAATTTATCCAAAAAAGAAACTATGCTTTTGAGTTTGTTTTTGCAAAACAAAAATAAGCTTTTAAGCAAAGATGAGATATTCTCGCAAATTTGGAATTACGACGAAGAACCAAGTGAGCAAAGTTTGCGTGTATATGTAAAAAATTTGCGTCAAATTTTAGGAAAAGAAAACATTATAAACAAGCGAGATAACGGCTATATTTATGTCTGAAAAGTTTAAAATTATTTTTAAAATTCTTTCATTATATTTGATTACTAGTATTTTATTTTTGGGGTATTTTTTTGTAAATGATTATGATATGAAAAAAAATGCCTTAATTACAAATGAAGTCAAAAATCTCAAAGAAATAAAAATGGGAATTTATATGAAAGCCACAATGGAGGGGATTGAAGCGATTTCATCTTTTATGAGTGAAAAGGGTGTAAAAGCTTGTATAATATCGCAAAATCAAGATATTATTTATAAAAATACAGATTGTGAATTAAATTTAGCCGACAATTCTTTCGTTTTAGATGGTAAAGTTGGGATTTTTGAGACTTTGCAAAATATGGAAAACGATGGTTTTAGCGAACTTTCAAAGGCAAATATTTTTCTTGTCGGCAAAAGCATTCAAAATGAACTAAATTCACTTAAATTTACAAGTTTGATTAAATTTACACTAAGTATTTTAGCAATAATGCTGATTGCTTTTTATTTAGCGAAGCTGTCTATTAAACCACTTTATGAGAAAATCGCTGTTTTAAATAGATTTATAAAAGATTCTACCCATGAGATTAACACTCCTCTTAGCATAATAATGATGAGTATTGAAACGATGATAAAAAGCGATTTGGGCAGCAAAAATTTAAAACGAATTAATAATATAGAGCTTGCAGCCAAAACACTCAGTAAAATTTACGAAGATCTGGTTTATTTGTCTTTTGATAGAAGATCAAATTTTCAAAAAATCAATTTCAAAGATCTTGTAAATGAACGATTGGGATATTTTACGCCGTTTTTTATAAAACGGGAGTTAAAAGTAGAAGCAAATTTAGATGAAGTTTCGATAAATGCTGACTTATATGAGATTACAAGAATGCTCGATAATCTACTTAGCAATGCGGTTAAATATTCAAATTTAGGCGGTTTAATTGAGATAAATTTGCTTCAGGGTAAATTTGAAATTACAAATAACGGAGAGAGTATTCCAAAAGCTCTTAAAGATAAAATTTTTGAGAGATATACTCGTTTTAATAAAGATCAAGGCGGTTTTGGGATTGGGCTTAGCTTGGTAAAAAAAGTATGTGAAAATAGCGGAATTTTAGTATCTTGCAACAGCGAAGAAAATGCCAAAACTACATTTATATTAAAGTGGGATTAAATGGTGGTTAGAGGCAGAATCGAACTGCCGACACAAGGATTTTCAGTCCTTTGCTCTACCGACTGAGCTATCCAACCACAAAAAAGAACGCAAATTATACAAATAAGCCGCTTAAATTTAAATTAATCTAATTTAAATTTGGCATTAAATTTAAACTATTCAAATTTTGATAAAAACGATTAAATTTTAGTAAATTTGAGCCTAAATTTACTAACTTAGTTCATTAATGCTTTGTTTGAAAACTTCGCCTCTGTGGGCATAAGATTTAAATTGATCCAAACTCGCACACGCTGGGCTAAGCAAAGCAACTTCATTTTTTTTGAGATTTGTTGAGATCAAATTTACAGCTATGTTTAGTTCATCGCATTTGTGAGCTATGAGATTGTATTTAGTAGATAAATTTAAAATTTCTTCTTGAGCTTCTCCGATAGTGTAAATTTCAACACTAAGCTTGTCTAATACCCCAAAAATCGGCTCTAAATCCACACCTTTAGCATCGCCACCTAAAATCAAATGTATTTTTTGGCTTTTATAGCGGTTGAGAGCTTGGATACAAGCATCGATATTTGTGGCTTTTGTGTCATTTACCCAAAGTCTAGAGTGCTTGTCAAAAATCTCTTCAAGTTTGTTTGCTTCAATCACAAAGCTATTTATAAGCTCGTAATTTTGAGAGTTTGAGACGATTTTCGCAATGCTCATCGCTAAAACTGCATCTATTAAAAATGGCGTTTTGAAGCAAATTTGATTTAAATTTAGACCAAATTTATTGGCCAAATCGGCTTCATCTTTATATGAAATTATTTTTGCAAGACTTGGCGTAGTGGCATAAATTTCAGGAATTATCGCAATAGAGCCTTCTTTCATTATCGAAAGTGGTTTGAGTTTGGCTTTTTGGTATTCATTAAAATCTCCATGCCAAGATAAATGATCGTTTGTAATCGGCAAAAGTGCGTAAATATCAGGTTTGGCAAATTTTGTGTAGTGGATAGTAAATGAGCTAGTTTCTAAAATCCAAAGCTTAGCATTTAAATTTAGCTCAGCCAAAGGAGTGCCGACATTGCCACCAAGCTCACTTCCATAATTTTCCAAAAGGTGTTGGGTCATTTTTGAAGTGGTTGTTTTGCCGTTAGTTCCACTAATCCAAACGCTTTTTGGCGGAATTTTGTTTATAGGGCGAAAACTTTTATTAAACTCGTCTTTAGATCCCAAAAAATAGTCATATTCGCTAATTAAATTACGAGATTTTTTGATTATTTCATTAAATGGCGGGATTCCCGGACTTGGTATTTCTAAATAGCTCAAATTTGGATCAAATTCGCTTGAATGTCTTAAAATATTGCCAAATTCATCAAATTTAACGCCTTCAAATTTATCATCAAATATATCCCAGCCACCACTTTTTGCAATGGCTTTGGTGGTTAAACCATACCCAAATAATGATTTTTTCATAAATTACCTTAACTTGATTTCGGCAAGTGCGATTAAATTTGCTAACAATGCTATCATCCAAAAGCGAATTATGATTTTGTTTTCATTCCAGCCTTTGATTTCAAAGTGATGATGAAGTGGCGCCATTAAAAAAATTCGTTTTTTACGAGTTTTAAAGCTTCCAACTTGAAGTATAACTGAAGCTGTCTCCATTACAAAAACAAAGCCTATTAGCACGAGTAAAACTTCATTTTTAGTAATAATCCCCAAATACCCGATAAATGCACCGATTGACAAACTTCCGCTATCTCCCATAAATACTTCAGCCGGATAGCAGTTATACCACAAAAATCCCATTAATGCACCAATCATCGCTGTGATTAAAATAACCATTTCGCCAAGTCCGATAAATTTTGGTAGCAATAAATACGAGCTATATACTGCATTTCCCATTAAATATACAAAAACGCCCAAAGTTACTAAAGCAAAAATAGATGGAATTGTCGCAAGTCCATCAAGTCCGTCTGTGAGATTGACAGCATTGCTAGCAGATACCAAAACTAAAGTCCAAAAAAGTATGGCAAAATAGCTTAAATCCAATATTTCATTTTTGAGAAATGGCAAATAAAATTTAGTATCAAACTCTCCGCTTGCAAATAAAAATGAAGCTACCAAACCGCCTAAAATCCATTGAATTGTAAATTTAGCTCTAGCACTTAGACCAGAATGATTATCGCCACCTAAAATTTTGCCCCTGTCATCAATAAATCCAAGCATACAAAAGCTAAAAAGCACGAAAATCCAAGTAAAACAAAAGCATTTGTCAAATTTACACATAGCAAAGACGCTAATAACGCAGATCCGATAAATACAATCCCGCCCATTGTTGGGGTTTTGGATTTAGCTTGGTGGGCTTTTGGAGCTAGTTCATAAATAGGTTGCTCTGCGTTTTTGGTTTTTGCCCAGTGAATAAATTTTGGCATAAAAAATACACTAAAAACAAAAGCCAAAAAGAAGCTAATCCCAGCTCTAACCGTCAAATAACCAAATAAATTTATATTGAAAATTTCGTATAAATAATAAAACATAATTCTGCCTTTAACAAGGCTAGAATTATACTTAAATAATGTAAAAATAAGTTAAAATTTAGAATTAATAAGTAGAATTTCTAGCTCAAAGGGTCTAAAAATGAGCAATAAATGTGTATTAGTGATAACTGACGGAATTGGGCATAACCCAAATACCAAATTTAATGCGTTTGCAAATGCTAAAAAACCAGCTTTTGATTATCTTTTTGAAAATGCGACTGTATCGTATCTAAAAACTAGTGGCGAAGCTGTGGGATTGCCTGAAGGTCAAATGGGAAATAGCGAAGTAGGGCATATGACCATAGGAAGTGGTCAAATTTTGTTTCAAAGTCTTGTTAAGATTGACAAAGCCATACAAAATGACACTTTAGCAAAAAATCAAGCTCTTTTAAATTTGCTAAACAAAACAAAAAGAGTGCATATTATTGGGCTTTATAGCGATGGTGGTGTGCATTCGCATTTAAATCATTTTAATGAGATTGCAAAAATTTGTCAAAATAATGGCAAAGAAATTATTTTGCACCCAATCACTGATGGTAGAGATGTAGCACCAAATTCTGCTGCTTGGTTTATATCAAATTTGAGCCAAAAATACAAAATAGCAAGTATTAGCGGCAGATTTTATGCTATGGACAGAGACAAAAGATGGGATAGAATAGAAAAATATCACAAAACCATAACCCAAAACGCAAATTTAGTAAATTTAAGCCCAAGTGAATATATCCAAAATTCTTATAAAAATGAGATTTTTGATGAGTTTTTAGAGCCAGTTAGTTTTTATGATTTTGGTGGAATTAAAAGCGATGACGGCATTATTTTTATAAATTTTAGAAACGATCGTGCAAGAGAAATTTGTGAAGCTTTGGGGAGCATGGAATTTGACGAGTTTCAAAGAAGCGTAGTGTGTGAAAATCTTATCACTATGACAAAATACGATGATAAATTTAAATTTGACATAATGTTTGAGCCAGAAAATATTTCTAATACGCTATCTCAAGTGATTTCTAGTAATAATCTTCGCCAACTCCACACAGCAGAAACTGAAAAATATGCTCATGTAACTTTCTTTTTCAATGGCGGCAAAGAAGAGCCTGTGGCAAATGAAATTAGAGTTTTAATCCCAAGTCCAAAAGTCGCTACCTATGACCAAAAACCACAAATGAGTGCAAAAGAAGTCGGCGAAGTGGTATTAAAAGGCATAAATGATGGGATTGATTTTATAGTAGTAAATTTCGCAAATGGCGATATGGTCGGACATACAGGCGATTATGAAGCTGCTATCAAAGCAGTAGAGGCAGTAGATGAAGCAATCTTTAAAATCGTGAAATTATCGCAAGAAAAAGGTTATAATTATATACAAATTTCAGATCACGGAAACTGCGAAGAAATGCGTGATATTAACGGAGAAATTCTCACAAATCACACGACTTATGATGTTTTTTGTTTTGTTTTGGCAAATGGAGTAGAAAAAATATCTAATGGCGGTCTTAGCAATGTGGCTCCCACGATTTTAAAAATAATGGGGCTAGAAATTCCAAAATCTATGAATAAGGCTTTGTTTTAGTTATTTTGGTTTTAGATTTGAGCTAAATTTAGTTATTTTAAACTTTTTAGCAATCAAAATTTACTTCAAATTTTCATAAATTTATCAAATTTACACTTAATGGTATAAATGCTATAATACGCAAATTTTTTAAAAGGAATAATATGAAATTTAGTGGTAAAAATGTCTTGATTACGGGTGCAAGTAGAGGGATTGGATCGCAAGTTGCTAAAACTTTGGCTGAGTTTGGTTTAAAAGTTTGGATAAATTATAGATCTGATTCAAAACCAGCAGATGAACTAAAAAATGAGATTGAAAAAAGTGGCGGAAATGCAGCTGTGATTAAATTTGATGCTTCAAATGAAGTTGAATTTGCACAAGCTATAAATTTGATAGTAGAAAGCGATGGAGAGCTTAGTTATTTAGTAAATAACGCAGGAATTACAAATGACAAATTAGCACTTCGTATGAGCATAGATGATTTTATGGGCGTTATAAATGCAAATTTATTAAGCACTTTTATAGGTTCAAAAGAAGCTTTGAAAGTTATGAGCAAAAAGCGATTTGGAGCTGTGGTAAATATTTCTTCAGTAGTAGGCGAAATGGGAAATGCAGGACAGACAAATTATAGCGCAAGCAAAGGCGGAATGATAGCGATGAGCAAAAGTTTCGCCAAAGAAGGTGCAAGCAGAAATATCAGGTTTAACTGCATAACTCCGGGATTTATAAGGACTGCTATGACAGATGCACTAAGCGATGAAGTTAGAGCAAATTATGAAGTAAATATTCCGCTCAAAAAATTAGGCGAAACAAAAGACATAGCAAATGCGGTTGCATTTTTGCTAAGTGATTATGCTAGTTATATTACAGGTGAAGTTCTTAAAGTCAATGGCGGACTTTATATGTAGAAAACTTTAAGCAAATATGTAGTATTATTGCGAACTATTTTTAAATTTAGGAGAAAAATATGGCAACTTTCGATCAAGTAAAAGATGTAGTTGTAGAACAACTCAGCGTAGCACCAGAAGCTGTAAAAATGGAATCAAAAATCATTGAAGATTTAGGAGCTGATTCTTTAGATGTAGTTGAACTTGTAATGGCTTTGGAAGAAAAATTTGAAGTAGAGATTCCTGATGCTGAAGCAGAAAAATTGAAATCTATTGCTGATGTAGTAAATTTCATAGAAGGTTTAAAAAAGTAATTCCAAGGAGTCGCTTTGAATAGAGTCGTAGTAACTGGTCTAGGAATGATTAATTCCTTAGGCTTAGATAAAGAAACTGCGTTTAAAAATATTTGTGAAGGCAAAACTGGAGTCAAGAAAATCACTTTGTTTGATGTAACTGATTTTCCCGTTCAGATTGCCGCACAGATTGATGATTTTAATCCGTCTTTGTTTATAGACGGCAAAGAAATAAAAAAACTTGACAGATTTATTCAGCTTGGTATCAAGGCTGCTAAAGATGCTATAGAAGAAGCGAATTTTGGCGAATTTGATCCGAGCGAATTTGGCGTAAGTTCTGCTGCAGGGATTGGTGGATTACCAAATATAGAAAAAAACTCAAATACATGCCTAGAACGGGGTCCTAGAAAAATTTCTCCGTTTTTTATCCCATCTGCTCTTGTAAATATGCTTGGTGGCGTAATTAGTATAAATCACAATCTAAAAGGTCCAAATTTAGCTAGTGTTACGGCCTGTGCAGCTTCAACTCATGCTATTTGCGAAGCAGCAAAGACAATTATGATTGGCGAAGCAAAAGCAATGTTGGTAGTAGGTGCAGAATCTGCGATTTGTCCAGTTGGGATTGGCGGATTTGCCTCGATGAAAGCGTTATCAACTAGAAATGACGATCCAGAACATGCCTCAAGACCATTTGATGGAGATAGAGATGGATTTGTGATGGGCGAAGGTGCTGGTGCTTTAGTGCTTGAAGATTATGAAAGTGCAAAAGCAAGAGGAGCAAAAATTTACGCCGAACTTATTGGTTTTGGCGAAACTGGAGATGCTTATCATATTACAAGCCCTAGTCAAGACGGACCACAAAGAGCTATGCAAAAAGCATTAAAAATGGCTGGTAATGTGAAAGTTGATTATATAAATGCTCATGGCACTTCAACTGGTGCAAATGACAAAAACGAAACAGCTGCTCTAAAAGCTGTTTTTGGTGATAATATTCCGCCTGTTAGCTCAACAAAAGGTCAAATAGGGCATTGTTTGGGAGCAGCTGGAGCATTAGAGGCGGTAATATCAATAATGGCAATGCATCAAAATATAATCCCACCTACAATCAATCAAATTACAAAAGATGAAGAATGTGATTTAGATTATGTGCCAAATCAAGCTAGAAAAGCAAATTTGAGCGTAATTATGAGCAATTCATTTGGTTTTGGTGGAACAAATGGCTCGGTTATATTCAAAAAATTGGATTAATAATGGCCAACTATTTGGATTTTGAAAAAAATATTAAACAATTAGACGAAGATATAACAAACGCCAAAATCAAAGGCGATGAAGCCGCTGTAGCCATACTAAACAAAAATTTGAGCAAAGAAATTACAAAAACATACAAAAATCTTGATGAATCCCAAAGACTAGCTCTTGCAAGACACCCAGATCGCCCTTATGCACTTGATTATGTCAGAGCAATCCTTAATGATGCCAAAGAAATTCACGGAGACCGAGCTTTTCGCGATGATCCATCAATCGTGTGTTATTTGGGCTATATCGGCACTCAAAAAGTAGTTTTGATAGCCGAACAAAAAGGTCGTGGCACAAAATATAAATTAATGCGAAATTTCGGTATGCCACACCCTGAGGGCTATAGAAAAGCTCTACGCGTTGCAAAACTAGCAGAAAAATTTGAACTCCCGATAATATTTTTAATAGACACACCAGGTGCATATCCTGGAATTGGAGCCGAAGAAAGAGGCCAAAGCGAAGCAATAGCTAGAAATTTATTTGAGTTTAGCAGTATTCGCACACGCACAATTGCGATAGTAATTGGCGAAGGTGGAAGCGGTGGGGCTTTGGCTATAGGAGTGGCTGATAGACTAGCTATGCTTAAAAATTCAGTTTTTTCTGTAATTTCGCCTGAGGGTTGTGCGGCTATTTTGTGGAGCGATCCATCAAAAGTATCCACTGCAACTGCAGCTATGAAAATTACAGCCGATCAATTAAAAGGATTAAATTTAATTGATGATGTCATAAATGAGCCTGTTATGGGAGCCCATAGAAATAAAGCAGAAGCGGCTAAGCTCGTTTGTGATTATATTTTAAAAGAATTAGAGATTTTAAATAGTCTTAGTTTAGACGAAATTATCCAAAAAAGACAAGAAAAAATACTTTCCATTGGAAGTTTTTCAAACGAATAATCCAAATTTAGTAGTAAATTTAGGCTAAATTTACAATTATCGTAAATAAGCCGTAATTTACATTTTTGCTAGACTTTGTTAAGACGACAATACGAAATTTCTGCTATTTTAGGAAAAATTTCTTGCGAATTTGTGGCAAATTTGAAGTGGGTTTGATTAAATTTAGCTCTAAATTTGCACTAAATCAAAACAGCCAAATTTGGAAAATTTATCCTAAATTTGGCATTTTAATTTATTCGTGGTCAAATTTACTGCAACTTGGCTTATCGCCCATATAACAAGCTCTTCTGTAAATGTCTTGTGCGTTGATTTTGCTTTTTGTAACGCCTATGCCTTTTTCAAACATTTTTGCTAGTTTCAAACAAGCAGGAATATATTGATAAAAGCGGCAAGTATCATCATAAGAAAGTGCTGCTTCTTTGTAATATCCGTTTTTATACAAAAAATCAGCAGCTTCTTGGCAAGACTCTACATCATCTGCTCTACAGTCGCTTACCAAAGAAACCAATTTGTCATTTTTTTGGAATTCGCTAAATGGCACTTGCACATCTTTTTTGGTAGTAGCACAACCGCCAATTATAAGTGCTAGTCCGATTAAATTTATTAAAATTTTCATTAGTCGTTTTTACCTGTGATATAGTAAGTTTCTTTGCCTTCAAGCTTTTTGACCTTGAAATTATATTTTTCTGCCCAATCATGAATTGTTAGATTAAATTCTTTTAAAAATGTTGGGTTTAGTGTTTCGTTTTTGATTTTAAACACATTTTCGCTATTTGACAAAGCTACAAAACCGCCACATCCGTGAAGTTTGTGGTGCAAATTTACGATATGATCCAAATCTGGCTGACCAAATTCGCATTCTTCTACTACTTTTTCTACTTGTGCGTCCAATGCTTCATTAGCATTATAGCCAAGACCTATCAAAACTGATTCTATATTCATTTTTTCTCCTTTTATTGATTTGATTTTTCGCTGATTAAGACGCCCTCGATGAGCTTTTTTATATCTCCATCAAGTATAGCATCTGTTTGTGAATATGCAATATTACTTCTGAGATCTTTTACTTGTTGATATGGGAAAAGCACATAACTTCTT
Source organism: Campylobacter sp. (assembly GCA_017940085.1). GTDB lineage: Bacteria > Campylobacterota > Campylobacteria > Campylobacterales > Campylobacteraceae > Campylobacter. The sequence goes on along the minus strand of JAGAZK010000139.1, from coordinate 2,634 downwards.
ATTTGATGACCCCAGCCGATTTCGCTTTTTGGTGTGTTTTCGTTTTCTTCTTTTTGTTTCATCATCTCAAATTCATAAAGCCTTGATTTTAGCACTTTCATTGCTGTGTCTTTATTTTTGTGTTGGCTTCTATCATTTTGGCATTGCACGACAATACCTGTTGGGATATGAGTTATACGAACAGCACTTTCTGTTTTATTTACATGCTGACCGCCAGCCCCACTAGCCCTATAAAAATCAAATTTAAGATCTTTTTCTTCAATATTTATCTCAATATCATCATTTAACTCAGGACTTACCATAACGCTTGAAAAGCTCGTGTGTCTGCGTCCAGCACTATCAAATGGACTAGTTCTTACAAGTCTATGAATGCCATTTTCTGCTTTTAAATACCCATAAGCATTTTCGCCTTTGACGATAAAGCTGACATCTTTTAGTCCTGCTTCCTCGCCTTCTTGAAAATCAAGAGTTTCTACTTTGTAGCCTTCTCGCTCACAAAATCTCAAATACATTCTATAAAGCATACTCGCCCAGTCATTACTTTCAGTCCCACCAGCTCCTGGGTGAATGCTCACAATAGCGTTTTTATCATCATTTTCGCCACTTAACATCATAGAAATTTCTAGTGTTGTGATTTGATCTTCTAGTTTAGTGGCATCTTCAAACAAAGCATTTATCGTATCCAAATCATTTTCACTCAAAGCCATTTCATAAAGCTCACTTGTATCATCTACAGCGGATTTAGCAGTTTGAAATTTGCTAAGCAAATTTGATATTTTGGTCTTTTCTTTGGCAATTTCACCAGCTTTTTTTATATCACTCCAAAAATTTGGATCATTTTGTAGTTTTTCTATTTCGTCTAATCTATTTAAAATTTCGCTTGGTTTGATAATTTGGGATATATTATTAATTTTGGTTTTTAGATCTTTTAAAAGTTCGCTGTATTCGTAATTATCCAAGATTTTTCCTAATGTTTTGTGTTATTCTAGCTAATTTCATTTTAAAATTTGGTTATACTAAACTAATTTGTGATACAATACCCCACCAAATTTTAAGGCAATACAATGCAAATACTAAAAACAACGCAAGAACTTATTGATTATAGAAAAAATTTAAATGGCGATATTGGTTTTGTGCCTACAATGGGGGCTTTGCATCAAGGACATGCATCTTTGATCTCAAAAAGTGTGAGCGAAAACAAAAACACAATCGTTAGTGTTTTTCTAAATCCAGCTCAGTTTTTAGCAGGTGAAGATCTAGACAAATACCCAAAAAACGAAGCAGGAGATATTCAAATTTGCAAATATTGCGGAGCTAGTGCAGTTTTTATGCCAAGTGTAGATGAAATATATGGCAAAAACGAAGCTAGTATCCAAGCACCAAAAGAATTGGCAAGTATTTTAGAAGGAGTAACAAGACCAGGTCATTTTGATGGCGTTTGCACGGTGTTAAATAAATTTTTTAATCTAATTGCCCCAAATAGAGCGTATTTTGGCAAAAAAGATGCCCAGCAATTAGCAATTGTCAAAAAAATGGTAGAAAGCTTTTATATGAATATCGAGATTGTCCCTTGTGATATAATCCGTGCAAAAGACGGCCTTGCACTATCTAGTAGAAACTCGTATTTGAGCGAAGAAGAGCTATGCGATGCTTTGAAAATTTCAAAATCTCTCATAAAAGCTTCAAATTTAATCAAATCTGGCGAATTAAACTCAGGAATTATCCAAAAAGCGATGAGAGAAAGCTTAGAGCCACTCAAAGTTGATTATACTGCGATTGTAAATTATAATTTTGAAAATTTAGACAAAATCGAAGTTGGAAATTCAATCATTTTAGTAGCTGCTTATGTCGGCAAAACTCGTTTAATCGACAACATTTGGTTATAAAATGCCAAAGTTATATTTAGTTAGTTTAGGTTGTAATAAAAATCTCGTTGATAGCGAGATTATGCTAGGTAGGCTGCAAAACTACGAAATCACCGATAGTCCTGCCACCGCCGATGTTATGATAGTAAATACTTGCGGATTTATCGCTTCGGCAAAGCAAGAAAGCATCCGTGTGATACTAGAACTTGCTAACCACAAAAAGAAAAACGGCGTTTTAGTCGTAACTGGCTGCTTGATGGAGCGCTACAAAGACGAACTTATGCAAGAACTCCCAGAAGTAGATATTTTTAGCGGTGTTGGGGATTATGATAAAATCGATGAAATGATACTTAAAAAACAAAATCTATTTTCGCCTAGCACTTACTTGCAAACTACGCAAAAAAGGGTAATTACTGGCTCAAATTTCCACGCTTACATTAAAATCGCCGAAGGGTGCAACCAAAAATGCAGTTTTTGTGCGATTCCAAGCTTCAAAGGGCGATTAAAAAGCCGCAGTTTAGATGACATCGAAGCCGAAGTTAGGGATTTGGTCGCGCAGGGATTTTATGATTTTAGCTTTATCGCGCAAGATACGAGTAGTTACGGGCGAGATAGAGGCGAAAAAGACGGGCTTGTGGAGTTAATTAAACGCATTGAAAAAATTGACGGCGTTAAATTTGCGCGAATTCTTTATCTTTATCCGACCACGACGAGTGAAAATTTGATTAAAACTATCATAAATTCAAGCGTTTTTGTGAATTATTTCGAT